>JAUXFZ010000253.1 GCA_030622585.1 Myxococcales bacterium | reverse complement strand
GGGAAAGCGGAAACCGACGAGCATGTCTTTATCCGCGCTCCTCTCGTAGACGAGGTTCGCCGGCATCGCGGCCACGAAGCGGCCGATAGGCACTGTGCTGACGAAAGAGAGCGCGTTCTCGGGCTTGATCTGGTCGCGGATCTCCACTTTGCCTTCTAGCTCGAGCGCCTGGGTGATGTAGTAGTTTCGCGCGTTCGCGTTGACCTGCCGACGACCGAGCGCGCGAAGAGCATCGGCCTTGATCTGCTTCGCTTCGGCTGAGCTTGGGCTGAGTCGAATCAAGTGCGTCGCAAGCTCGGCTGCCCACTCGTAGCGTTCCCCGTCGACCGCTTGGCGCGCAGCACGCTGCAAGCCTTCCGCCCCACCGGCAAGGGCCGCCATTCCAGCTGCTCGCTCGTCCGGACCGGCGGGTTCCAGCATCGCTGCGTCTCCATCAAACCAACCGAGATAGCCGTTGAATACACCGCGCACGGACCACTCGACCTTCCCGTAGTACTCCTGCAAGAACGGGTGCTCCGCGAGGTGCGGGGGTAGCGTCACGACTTCGACGAGCTCGTCTGGCGTGGGCCCCTCGTTGATGCCGCGAATCGTCTGATCGTGCACGAACTGAATGGCATCACGATACGCAGTGAGCGTTTCGTACACCTCGTCTTGCCCCGAAATCGAACGCGTGTGGCTCGGAACGAGATACGTCGGTCGAAGCGCGCGCATCTTGTCGATGCTGTACGCCCAGGCGAGAACATCACGGTAAAGCGTCCCGCGAATGGAATAGAGGTTGGGGAAGGCCTTGTAAATGTTGTCCCCGGGCAGCAGCACGCCACGCTCCGGGAGCCACACGAAGAGCTGGTCGTTCGTCTCCCCGGGGGCGTGCACCAAGTGAACCTTCACGCCGCAGATCTCCGTTTCGAGCTCGTCCGAGAAAGTCTTGTTCGGACGAATGAGCCCGAGGGTCATGTTCGGGTCGAGCGTTTCGACGAACGGTCCGAGCCCGACGTTCTCCATCTGGTCGGGACCCAAGTCCCGAAGATAGCTGCCGAACATGCGCCCGCTTCGTTTGCGGAGCACCGGACGAAGGACATTGGCCATGCGGTTGATGTAGTAGTTGGTGGTGTCGTGCGCGTAGACGTCGATCCTGCCGTCCGGCGCGAAAGCGAGCCCACCCATCACATGGTCGGCATGGTTGTGCGTGTAGATCAACGCCTCGATGGGCTTCTGCGTGATCTTGTCGAACTCTGCCTTCACTTCCTTGGCGGTTTGCATCGAGCCCATGACATCGACGATGAAAACGCACTCGTCGCCCTCGACCATGATCGAGTTCGCAATGCCAAAGCCGACGGCTTGGTAAACCCCGTCGGTGACGGTGTACACCTTCCGCTGAAACTCGACGCTCTGCAGCTCGAGGGCGGCGTTCACGTCACCATCCAACGCGACGCGATTTGGTTCGTCGCCTTTCTGGGATTGCTCGCACGCGACGAGGACGAGCGCCGACAACACGACCACTATTCGGGAGGGTGGAGAGACCATGACACCGCGTTACCAGGCCTGACGGAACAACGGCAAGCGTTGTGTTTCTGGGCCGCCCTCAGGGCTTGTACCAGATCGGAGAAGTCCAGGCGCGCTCCTGGATAGCCGGCTCGACACGAGGGACGCAGCAGCGGGCTCGAGCCGGAGGGAGAGAGTCGGGATCCGTGCAGTCGACCTCTTCACAAAATGCCGTGTTCAGTCCAGCCGCGGGGTCGCAGCAAGCGTCGTCGATCGGGCGCGTGGGATCGGCGCAGTCGTAGCCCGCGTCCACGCACTGATGCGTGGTCCAACGACACGCGGGGTTTTCAATGACGCGCAGGTAGTAGTACGCGCTCTCCGAAGGATCGAAGTCGGGGTCTTCCCATACGGTGCACAGTTCGGCGGCGCCGGACCCCGTTGGTTCACAGGTCGCGAGATCGACGGCGGCGCCGTTGTTCGGATCGCCTGCTACGTCATAGACCTCGGTGCGATGCGTGTCGCCGTCGAGCCAACCTTTGACAACTTGCAGCCTCTGCAGCGCAGTCCCGGCGGGGTCTTGCTTGGCCATCATTGCAAACCGCGGAGCAGCGAGGGGGTCCGTCTTCGGCAGCAGGACACTACCCATCGGGACGCCTTGTTCATAGCCAATGCGGGCGAAGTCGGCGGAGTCGCACAGGCCTTCCGAATACGCCCAGCCACCGAAGAGGCGCGGGACGATGCGCGGCCCGCTCGTGCCAAATGTTTCACGCTCGCGCATGGCTTCGAAGAGCGCTTCTCTCGAGTTCTCTTCGGCCCACACGCCGGCTAGCCCACCCGGGCTCACGTAGATCGAGTCGGAGAAAGCCTCGGGCATCGTGCGATTCGCTTGGCCGGCGCCCCCGTGACCGGGGAAATTGCTCTCGCTCACAGCTCCAGGCGCCGCGATGTGCGTGTCGGTGCCAGCGATGATTCCGTATTCGAAGGGGTTCGCGCCCAGATCGGCTTCGAACCGCATCCCCTCTCCCAAGGCCGATCGCACGAAGTCGGTGGGCGCGGGCGTCGAAAAGTGCTCGGTGGTGGTGTCGAACAGGTTGGTGAAGGGCAGTTTTTCGAACCCGCAGAGCTCGTCGCCGATCAGGTCACCCGGAAGACACTCGGAATCTCCTTTGTGTTGAAACACCTCGATGAGCGGCTCCATCGCCTTGCGTTCTGCGACGTAGGCTTCGTCGAACGGATTGCCGTCCTGCATGACGTTCTCGAAGTAACGTCCTCCCGACACGTTGCTGTTGTGTGGGATGGTAAGAACGTCACAGCCGTTGTCCGGGGCCAAGCAATTGGTGCGCAGCTCCCGCCACAGCCCCTCCACGTAGGGTTCGTCGAAGTAACTGACCGCGTTGTCGGGCACCGTCGCATTCGCGAACAACACGTTGCGATGGAGGTTTCGCGTTGCTGGGCTCGCGGTCCACTCGTACCCGATGAACGTCGTGAACTCGCAACTGGCCGTCCGGTCGTACGCAGCTTCCGCGTCCCTCTGTACGTCGGCCCACACATCTGCTCCGGCTTCGATGCAAAGGGCGCCCGCGTCGCCGCAGAGATCTAGATATTCTACTTTGTCTTCTGCAAGACCGAGATTGAAGTTCAAGAAGAGGAACGCCGTCTCGGGGTCCTCGCGAAGAAGCACGCAGTCTGGGTGATCGTACCCCTCTCGTGTCGGGTCTTCACATATTCCGATCGTCCCTAGGTACTCCGCGTGGTCGCTTAGCATCACGAAGTCGAGCGGCGCATCGATGGTCAGGAACCGAAGGGCGTTCCCTTCGTCGTCGTACGGCTGAATTCCGATCGTCTCACCGCGCGCAAACGAATAGGCATCCTCTGGAGAGAGGCGTGTGCCCTGCGCATTGGCATCGAGGGATCGGTTCGTGTGGACGTGCGTCTCACCGAAGAACGGCTGACGCAGATCATCGAAGGAAGCGCAGTTGCCTTTGCCTTCCGGACGGAGCGGCGTTTGGTCACTGGAGGTGCATGCGCTTAGGCAGAGCGAGGCGATGACGAATGACGAGGAGAAACGAAGCATACTATCGTGGTCGAGTACCATCTCGGTTTCCCGCGTTCAATGCAGAGATGACTCGAGAATCGATCAGCCGATCGATTTGAGCGGGTGAGCCGTCCCGCCTTCCGTGTCATCGTGACCGCTCCCCTCCATGAACGACACGAAACGACTGAATCCCGCGCAAATGCTACGCGTAGCGATGCAAGCGCGCGGAGGCCGAATCTCGGTTCCGCTGTCCTCAATACGGACTCGCCTGGCGCAGATGTCCGAGAAGGTCGCGCTCGAGATCGAGCCGGCCAGCCCGGGTCTCCGAATCCGAGGCGAGGCGCACGCGCTCGGCGCACCGATCAGTTTCGCTGCACGTGTCGATGCCGACGGCGTTCGCATCGAAGGCGAGCGGCGGACGGTCCGAATCCACCTGAGCGAGGTGGAGCTCTCGACCAGCGAAGACGCGCCGGGCCCCCTCGCCGACGCGATTCGCAATGGAATGATCGACACCGACAACCCAGCGACACTGATCGGCAACATGATCTCGTTACCCGACATGATCGTCGAGGCGCAAGGGCAGGACGTGGTGATCGACTTGATGCTTGTTCCAGCGATTCAGCGAGATGAGATGCTGCGCACGGCAATCGCGGCGGCAACGAGCTACCTGTGCGTCAAGGGCATTCGTGTTTCCGACGACGCGATCGAGCTTCAACTCGGGCTGTTGCCAGGTGGACCCAAGGAAGCCGCGCTCAGCACCGCGCGCGCAGTGCTCACCCCGGCGGTTCGCTTCCTGTGGCCAGAAGGAAGAGGACGATGAGCGCCGTCAAGCGATGGAATCCACTCAGCTCGACCTCTTTCACGGCGCGCGAGCAAGAGTTCCACGAAATCGCGATTCGCGGCGTCGATGGCTACGACAACTTCGGCGACCCGAGCTACCTCGAAGGGCTCCGGCGGCTGCTCTACTCATACGACCACGAAGCGCGTTGGCACCAGATGGGCAAGCTGACGGCCGTCTATCAAACGGTAGGCCTACTCGCGAGCAGGCTGCACACCGAACGCTGGTTCGAGATGCAGCCCGACTCCGCAAACATCGCGATCGAACGCCCGATCATCATCACCGGCATGGTGCGCACCGGCAGCACCGCCCTGCACTACCTGATGGGCGCCAACCCGGACATGCAGTGCCTGCAATACTGGCTCGCGTTGCACCCGCAACCTCGCCCTCCCCGTGCAATGTGGGAGGCCGCAACCGACTTCCAACACGGACGCATCGAGCTCGACATGATGTATCGGGCGGGCAAGAGCATGCTCGAATCGATTCACCACATGACCGTCGAAGGGCCGGATGAATCGGGCCGCGTGCTCGCGCAAAACTTCAGCGACGACCGTTTCGAAGTCGTATCGACGGTGCCGACATACTCCGACTGGTACATGAACACCGTCCACCGCGAGACCTATGCGCGCCACAAG
>JAUXFZ010000449.1 GCA_030622585.1 Myxococcales bacterium | reverse complement strand
CGCGGTAGCGAGCCCTGCCTTGGCCGGGCCGCAAAACTCGGTGATCGGCGGCAAGAAGCTCGAACAGGACATGGTCCACAGCGGCGGCGTCGGCTTCCCAAGCATCATCTACGAATGGTGGAACAAGGGTAAAGGCAACCTCGACTGGGGCCTCAGCGGTGAACTGGTCTACGGCGACTGGCCGGCCGCCGGTAACAGCTTCGGGCGAGGCTTCGGGCGCAGCGGCCGCTTCATCAAGATCGGCCTCGGCATCGACGGGATGGTCCGCTGGCACCTCGCGACCAGGAGCCACGACAAGATCACCACGGACATCGCCATCCTGGCCAAGCCGGGCATCTTGATCTCAGGCAACCGAAGCGACTCGTTCACCTTCGGCATCATGGGCGAGGCTCTGGTGCCGGTGTCGCTGGATGTGCACGAGCGAGTCAACGTCGTCGTTGGCGGCGCCTTTCTCATCAGAGGCTACATCAACTCCAAGTTCGACAACTTCGGTCAGATACCTCTACTCATCCGCATGGGCGTGGAAATCAAGGCAAGCGACAACGTCGAACCTTGGTTCTTCTTCGACCTCGGACCGGGCATCAACTTCGGGAGCGGGGCCTCTGGCGCGAACTTCGCGTGGCGCAGCGGCGCGGGCACCGCGTTCTGGGGTGTCATGGGCAAGAACAAGAACAAGTCGGACTCCGCGGCTACCGCATCGGCGGAAGAGCCGGCTGAGTAGCCAACAGCTCGCATCACCGAGCTAGACAGAGGGACCGTCCTGCGAAAGCTGGCGGTCCCTTTTTCGTTAAGGGAGCCATGGACGCGCGGCTGCAACGCGTGCATGATTGGCAACCCTCGAAAAAGGAGCGACCAGTGGCCGACAAAGAAACCACGAGCTTCATGCGCTCCCTGTGCATGGGACGCATCGAACAGGACGTCATCTTCCCCTTCCCTACCGTTTCCGACGCGCAGAAAGAAACGCTCGGTGACATCACGGGCGCGCTCGATGGTCTACTCGGCACCCGCACCGAGGACTTCCGCAAATGGGACGTCGACGGTGAGCTTCCGGCGGACTTCATCGACGAGCTCAAGGAGTTCGGCATGTTCGGTCTGGTGATCCCGGAAGCACATGGCGGAATGGGTCTCGGCAACATGGCCTACTCCCGGACGCTGCAAGAGGTCGCGAAGTACGACGCATCGATTGCCGTGACGATCGGTGCGCACAGCTCGATCGGGATGCGCGGTCTGCTGCTCTTTGGCACCGAAGACCAGAACAGCCGCTACATGGAAAAGCTCGCTAGCGGCGAAATGATCGCAGCGTACTGCCTCACCGAGGCCGGCGCGGGCTCGGACGCGGCCGCGGTGACGACCACCGCGGTCAAAGACGGCGACCACTGGGTCCTCGACGGCAACAAGCTTTGGATCACCAACGGCGGCATCGCCGACTTCTTCACGGTCTTCGCCAAGACGCCCGAGGAAGGCGGACGGGGCAAGATGACGGGCTTCATCGTGACTACCGACATGGAGGGGGTGAGCGTCGGGCCACACGAAGACAAGATGGGTCTACGCTCGAGCTCGACAACCACCGTACACTTGGACAACGTCAGGGTGCCCGACAGCAACGTCCTCGGCGAAGTCGGTCAGGGGTTCAAGGTCGCGATGGCGATTCTAAACAGCGGGCGTACAGGGCTCGGCGGCGGCTCGGTGGGCGCGATGAAAAACCTCATCGCAATGTCGACGAAGCAGGCGAACGAGCGCAAGACATTCGGCGCACCGATTTCGAGCTATGGCTTGATCAAGAAGAAGGTCGCCCAAATGGTCATCGACTGCTACACGGCCGAAGCCGCAGTGACAATGGTCGGCGGGCTCATCGACGGCGGCTACAAAGACTACCAAGTCGAAGCCGCTATTTCGAAAGTCTATGCGACGGAGCGCCTCTGGCACACAGCGGATGAAGCCCTGCAGATCGCGGGCGGCAACGGATACATGCGGGAGTTCCCGTACGAGCGAATCGTCCGCGACTGTCGCATCAACCGCATCTTCGAGGGGACTAACGAGATCCTGCGCCTGCTCATCGCTCTGACGGCGATGAATGACGTCGCTAGCCAGCTCCAGGAGCTCTCATCGACGATGAAAGACATCTTCAATCACCCGATCAAAGGCTTCGGGGTCCTGTCGGATTACGCGCGCAAGCACGCCGTCCTTCGCACGGGCGTCGGTGGCGAAGCCAAGTTCGAGAACCTCAGCGAGGCGATTCAAGGCCAGGCTGACATCTTCGAAGAGGAGACGCGCTACCTCGCGCAGGCCACCGACCAGATCCTCCGCAAGCACGGCAAGGGGATCATCGGCAAGCAGTTGGCCAGCCATCGTCTCGCCGAAATCATGATCGACCTCTTCGTCATGGCCGCGACGATCAGCCGCGTGCAGGCCTCGATCGACGCCAACGGGACGGACGGCGCCGCGCTGGAAATCGACATCCTCAAGACGTTCACGCGGGCAGCGAAGGTGCGTATCAAGCACAACTTCCGCCGCATCGATAGCAACGACGACGAGATGCTGAAGACCCTCGCCGAAGATGCGTTCGAAGTCGAGGGCTTCCGCTGGGACACGATCTAGTCGAAGTTGAAGGTGGCTTGGGGGACGGGGTCTAGGCAGGCGGGGTCGTCGTTGTCGATTCGGTTGATTCTCGGGGAGACGGCGCTTCTCGCAAGGTCGGGCGCCTCCCCGAGCTCGCCTTGAGTCAGCCACTGGCGCGCGGCCGCGCCGGCCAGGAGAACCGGCATTCGGTCGTGGATCTCGGACACCTCTCCTTCCGACTCCCTGGTGAGAACGACGTAGTGGCCTTCCTGCCAAAGGCCCGCCATGACAAAGAGCTTTTCGTCTGTCCGCCGAAATAGGTAGGGCTGGTTGACGCGGCCTTCCTTTCGCCACTCGATGAAGCCATCGGCCGGGACGAGACATCGGCCGTCGCGAAAGGCATCACGGAACAAGGCGGTGCGCTCGGCCGTCTCCGAGCGCGCGTTGATCGCGAGCCCTCCCCCAAAGCGACTCACCCCCCAAAGCGCGTCGGCCAGGATGGGCTTACCGCGCTCGAGGTACACTACCGGGCTCCGTTGACCTGGAGCGATGTTGTATCGCGGCCGGAACTCGATCCGCGTCTCGCTGAAGGCGTCGAACGGTAAGTCGCGGATGAGGCTTTCTTCGTCAGGGCAGGCTAGCGTGTATCGCCCACACATGGGCCGTCATCCGGTTTCGTTCTGCGTACCAACGCCGGCGTACTCGAAGCCTTGCGCGGCTAAGTTGTAGGTGCCCCAGATGTTGCGGCCATCGAGAATCACGGGCGTGCGCATGAGATCGCGAATG
>JAUXFZ010000512.1 GCA_030622585.1 Myxococcales bacterium | reverse complement strand
TGCCGTGGTAACGAGGGTCACGTTCATACCCTTGATACTATCGATTCTGTCGTAGTTGACCTCTGGGAACACGATCTGCTCGCGAATACCGAGGGTGTAGTTGCCCCGGCCGTCGGACGCCTTCGGGCTGATGCCCTTGAAGTCACGGGTCCGCGGCAACGCGATCGAGATCAGTCGGTCGAGGAAGTCGTACATCTGCACGCCACGCAAGGTGACCATGACGCCAATCGGCATCCCCTCACGAAGCTTGAAGCCCGCGATGGACTTCTTCGCGCGAGTGACGACGGGCTTTCGGCCTGTGATCGCGCTGAGCTCTTCGACAGCCGATTCGATGAGCTTTGCGTTCTGCACCGCTTCACCGAGGCCCATGTTGACGACGATCCGATCGAGCTTCGGAACTTGCATGACGTTCTTGAAGCCGAAATCCTTCATCAACAGAGGGACAATCTCGTCTTTGTATTTTGTTCTGAGTCTGGGTTGGTAATCACTCATCACGACCTCAATCCAGGACCGAGCCGCTTTTCACGGCCACGCGAACGCGCTTGTCAGGGTCCTTCTTGTCCGCTTCGATGCGAACGCGCGTGCGCTCTTCGGTCTTCGGGTCGACCAACATCACGTTGGACGCATGAATCGGCATCTCTTTTTCGATGATGCCGGCCTCCGCAAAACGACGCGCACTCTGGTGGCGCTTCACGCGATTGACACCCTCGACGAGGATCAAGTCCGCCCGAACCATCTGAAGGACGCGGCCCTTTTCACCGCGGTCCTTGCCTGCGATGATCTGAACCAGATCACCTTTCCTGATACGCGCAGTCATCACACCACCTCCGGCGCGAGAGAAACGATCTTCATGAAGCGCTTCGCTCGGAGCTCGCGGGCCACGGGTCCGAAGATACGGGTGCCGATCGGCTCGTTGTCTTTGGTGATCAGCACGGCGCTGTTCGTGTCGAACTTGATGTAGGTGCCGTCCGGCCGCTGGTACTCGCGTTTGGTGCGCACCACGACGGCTCGGGCGACTTCGCCCTTCTTGACGCGTGCGGTCGGAAGCGCCTCCTTGATGGAGACGACGATCACGTCGCCGAGGCCCGCGTACCGACGACGGGAACCGCCGAGCACCTTGATGCAAGCAACTCGCTTCGCGCCGCTGTTATCGGCCACATCCAGTTGTGTTTCTGTCTGGATCATCGTTATACCTCCGGCGGCCTCTCTATGAGACGGATGACCTCCCAGCGCTTCGTTTTGCTGCGCGGGCGGCAGGCGCGGATCTCGACCACGTCGTTCTTGCGGTACTCGTTGCCTTCGTCGTGCGCGTGGAACTTCTTCTTACGCTTGACGTACTTGCCGTAGAACGGGTCGCGGGCGCGGCGGATGACCTCCACCACGATGGTTTGTTGAGCTCGTCCCTCGGTCTGCGTCTCGTTGACGACACGCCCGACCAAGCGGCGACGGCGGCCACGCTCCTTGGTGGCCTCGGGAGTCGGTTTTCCTGGCTCTGCAGCAGTCATCGCCGATTACTCCTTGTTCGCCGCGACGACGCGACGCTCGGTAAGAATGGTTTTCACGCGGGCGAGATCCCGGCGAAGTTTGGGAATGGAGCTCGTGTCATCGAGCTGGTTGGTGTGATTCTCGAAGCGCGCCTTCCAAATCTGGCGGCGCAGATCGCCCTCGAGAACTGCGAGCTCTTCGAGCGTATTCGCACGAATGTCTTCGGACTTCATAGCTCGTTCTCCCTCGACCGGAACGTCGTCTTCAGCGGAAGCTTGTGTGCAGCCAGAGCGAACGCGTCACGAGCCTCTTGCTCGGTGACACCCTGGATTTCGTACAGCATGCGCCCGGGCTTGATGATGACCACCCAGCCCTCGATGGGGCCTTTGCCCTTACCCTGACGAGTCTCGAGTGGCTTCTTGGTGATGGGCTTGTCCGGGAAGATGCGAATGAAAAGCTGGCCCTGACGCTTCACCTTGCGTTGAATCGTCATACGAGCGGCTTCGATCTGTCGCTGTGTAATCCGGCCAGGCTCGAGTGCCTGGAGCCCGAAGTCGCCGAACGAGACCTTGCCGCCTCGGTACGCCTTGCCGCGCATGCGGCCCTTCATCTGTTTCCGGAACTTGGTTTTCTTTGGTTGAAGCATGGCTCGTCCTTAGACTCGGGCTCCTGCGGCCCCTGCACCGGGGCGCTGCGGAAGCTGCTCTCCCTTGAAGATCCAGCACTTGATGCCGATGGTGCCAGCCTTGGTATGTGCAGTCACCTCGCCGTAGTCGATGTCTGCGCGAAGCGTATGAAGCGGTACACGGCCCTCGCGATACCATTCGGTGCGTGCGATCTCCGACCCACCGAGGCGACCACCGGCCGTCACTCGGATGCCCTTCACACCGAACTTCATCGCAGTCTGCACGGCCTTCTTCATCGCGCGACGGAAAGCGACACGTCGCTCGAGCTGCGTGGCAATGTTCTCGGCAACGAGCTGCGCGTTGGTCTCGGCCTTGCGCACCTCCTGAATGTCGAGGAAGAGCTCGTTCTCGGTGAGCTTTTGAAGGTCGGCCTTGAGCTGCTCGACGCCCGCGCCGCGCTTCCCGATGATAATGCCCGGGCGGGAGGTGTAGATGACCACCTTGGCCTTGTTGGCGGCGCGCTCCATCTCGATGTCAGCGATGCCCGCGTGGGCGAACTTCTTCCGGATGGTCGCCTTCAGCTTCAGGTCTTCGTGAAGCCACTTGGCGTAGTTCTTATCCTCGTACCACTTGGACTTCCACGTC
>JAUXFZ010000387.1 GCA_030622585.1 Myxococcales bacterium | reverse complement strand
GAGGCGCTGCTCGACACGCTTCTTCCGATGTACGTCGAGGTCGAGATCTACCGAGCCTTGCTCGAGTCCGTCGCCTCGGAGCACGGCGCGCGAATGACCGCCATGGACTCCGCGACCAACAACGCAAGCGATATGATCGACCGGTTGACCCTGCAGTACAACCGAGCCCGCCAGGCCGCCATCACCAAGGAATTGATGGAGATCATCGGCGGAGCTGAAGCTCTCAAGGCTTAGAGCATATCCGTGATACCGTAGCGCCGATGCCGGGGGGGCGAATAGAGCCGGCTGCTGCTCGCATGACAGGTCCGCAGCCACTGTGGTGGCTTGCGTGGCTTTGCGCCGTAGCCACCATCGCTTACGTCGTCAGCGCGCCTTTTTGGGCCGCCGACTATCCGATGATGACGGAGTTCCCGTTCCACGCGGCCTCCTCTTCGGTGTTTCGGCATTACACAGACCCGGGCTGGCATTTCCACGAGCAGTTCGCGTTCCAGATGCTCGCGGTCCCGCACGTGACCCTGTATGCGCTTGCGGCGATCTTCATGATCGTGCTTCCACCGATTGTCGCGACCAAGCTCGCGGCCGGGTTGTTGCTGGCACTCCTACCCATCGGTCTGATGGTTCTCTGCTGGGGCCTGCGGAAGTCTCCGTTTCTCGGTCTTTGGGGGTTGGTACCCGTGTGGGGTGTGCTTGCTCACTGGGGCCAGGTCGACTTTCTCGCGGCGCTGGGCCTCTTCGCGATGACGCTCGGCCTCGCTCTGCGGGCCGTCGACCGACCTAGCGCCAGGGTTCAGGGCGCCCTCATCGCGGCCCTGGTCCTCCTCTTTTTCACCCAGGCGTACCGTTTCCCCTTCGCGCTCGTGATGGTTCTTCTCGTTGGTGTCGTGATGCGCGGACGAGTCGAGAACGCCAGAGCTCTCCTACTCCCGCTCGGTGTCGGGACAGCGCTCTTCGCACTGTGGTGGTTGACTCGGGCGGAGCTGTTCGTTCCCAAAGTCAACTGGGTCTGGCCGCCCGCGTGGCATCGCATGCAGGACGCGCGCCTCTACACGGTCGACATTTTCACGGGCAATGATGACATCGAGCTGTTTCGCCGCACCGGCTTGCTGTTTGGCCTGACCGCGCTCGTGCTGCTGGTGGTCGCGGTCGCCCGCCTCAGGTCTTGGCCCAGGGGTAGCTGGGTTGTGCCCGCGCACTTCATCGTGGGCGTCGCGATTGTCGTGTCCCTCGTGCTCTACGTAACGCTCCCCATGGAGATAGGGGACTCCTGGTACGTCTTTCCAAGAGAGATCACGGCGGCGCTCTTTCTCCTGCCCGCCCTGCTGCCCAACCTTCCCCGCAAGACCTGGGCCCAACTCGCATTCGTCATTTGGACTGCGGTCGGTATCGCTCCGCTTACCGAGTTTGTTGCGGACGCCCACGAGGAGTTCTCGACGACGACCGTGCACTTCCGCGAGATCGTTCGCGAGCTGCCGAAGGCGCCCAAACTCCTCTACCTCGTGTACGACCATCATGGCGCGCGCGCGCAAAACAGTCCCTACATCCATCTGCCAGCCTATGTGCAGGCGGAGCGAGGCGGCTGGCTGAGCTTCCACTTCGCCCAGGACGAGACATTCCCATTTCGCTATCGGGACGCCTCCGATCCGAGCGCCGAGGTCCCGCCGAGGACGCCCGTGCGCTGGGAGTGGAGCCCGCAACAGTTCCAGCTCGATCAGCACGGCGCCTTTTTCGACTGGTTCCTGGTGCGCCGGGTGAGCTCACCGGACAGCCTCTTCATCTCCGATCCGACCCTCCAGCGTGTGGCACACTTCGAAAACTGGTGGCTTTATCATCGACGGCGCGGGTCGACTGGACCGCCCAGTGAAACGCCCTAAGTTGGAGAGCTGATGACCCTCACGAGTGACGAAGAGCGTTGGGCCGTTTGGATGGTGCAGGCGCAACGGTTTGCGAAACGAGAGAACTTCACCGACGCCGTGGCGCGGACGAAGCTCGTCAGGGACGCGGTTCGCAAGGCGTTCGGCGAGGCCACTGAGCCCATGCGGCGCGAGCGGCTCGAACGGCGTCTTGCGCGCGCCGAGGAGCAGTTTACGAGCATGGAGTCGCGGTACGCAGCGTGGCGATCCGCGATCGCAGCTCGCCGTCAGCAGACGATCGACCAAGCGGCGGAAGAGATGGCGCGGCCCCTTCCCATACCAGTGGACTAGCGGTGCGCCTTTCCGAGTGCTCGGTTGCATCGCAGGAAGCGGGAGAGTCTCTCGCTGGCACTGCGGTGGAGTCGGTGGACCGCTGGCTGCTCCTCGAAGTGACGGACCCCTGGGCCCCGAAGCCGCTTCAGACCGAGGCGTTGCCCGAACCGGTACGAGCCCGGCTCGCGCA
This sequence comes from Myxococcales bacterium, assembly GCA_030622585.1. Classification (GTDB taxonomy): domain Bacteria; phylum Myxococcota_A; class Polyangia; order Polyangiales; family Houyiibacteriaceae; genus SG8-38. Next base: position 1,386 of record JAUXFZ010000387.1, on the reverse strand, counting down.
GTGGCTCGAGACACCGCGTTCGCGGCTGCAGCTCATCCGCCGTCCCGGTCGCTCCGCGAAGCGAACCCAGTTCATGGTGGTTTCGTCGGCAACGGACCGGCAGCAGGTGTCGAAGGTTGAGTTAGGGCGTTACGAAGATCTCCTCGACGTCGACCTCGACGCGCTCGCTTCCGCGCGTGCAGAGCCGATGTGTTTGGTTTGTGTGCACGGTCGCCGCGATCGGTGCTGCGGGCAGCTTGGCAGCGCGGTTTTTCGCGCGATTCAGGCCCAGGGGGTCGATACTTGGCAGACGAGCCACCTCGGCGGCCATCGGTTTGCGGCGTGCGCACTGTGGCTTCCTGATGGGCTGATGTACGGCCGCCTGCGAGCCGAGGATGCGGGCGCCTTTGTGGCGGCGCGCCGAGCCGGCCGCATCGGTGATCTAGATCTATTTCGTGGCCGTTGTGAGCAAGACCGACCGACGCAGGCGGCCGAGATCGTCCTGCGGGCGCGGCTCGGTGAGCAGGGGGCCGATGCCATCGACTGGCTCGCGACCACAGCGGAGCCTGAGTCGTCTTGGGAGGCCCGCTTTCGAACGGGCGCGACGGATCACGTCGTCCGGGTGCGACGCGAGCAGACCGGTGGTGTGCGTCCGAGAAGCTGCGGAGAAGACCCAGAGGCGATCACGCGGTTCGTTGAGATGTAGTGCTAGTGCCAGTGCCGGCGATCTGTCCTTTCGACTGGGGAGACTCGCCACAATAGGTTAGAAGCGGGGTGTGGAACTCTGGTTGCTCGCGCTTTGGGCTGTTTCGGGCGCCGCGCTTCTGTTCACGCACCTCGTGATGGCTTGGCGTGTGCTCGCGGGGCCCTTGGCTGCGCAGTGGCGTTACCTAGGGTTTCTCGTGCCGGTCTTCACGCCAATCGTCGCATGGCGCGGGGGCAATCGCCTCGGTCCGATCACCTGGATTTTGTTCCTCGTGATCTATCTCTCCGCGCGCATGGTCGACGTTTGATGTCCGACGCGCGGCGCCATCCGTTCGTCACGGTCCGGGTTCGACCCGATCAACTCGAGCTCGCGCAACTGACATTGTGGGAGCTCGGCGCGATTGGTCTCGAAGAGCGCGACGAGACCACTTTGGTGCGCGGCCCGGCGCCGGGGCGGGTCGTCGTCGTCGCGGCATTTGCCGACGAGACCAGCGCGCAGCACGCGTTGAAGGAGATCCGCGAAGAGCACGAGGCCGAGATCATCTATCTTCCGCATGAAGACTGGGCGGTCGAATGGCGGCGCGGCTTCAGTGCACAACGCATCGGGAGGCGTCTCTTGTTGCATCCATCGTGGGAGGAGGCGCGGAGCGATCCCGGTGATGTGGTCTTGACGATCGACCCGGAGAACGCATTCGGAAGCGG
>JAUXFZ010000506.1 GCA_030622585.1 Myxococcales bacterium | reverse complement strand
GTGCTTTTCGAAGGCCTACCAAGCGGGGCAAAAAGAAGGTCGAGCTCTCCGCGCCGGTGAGTCCGGTCTTGAAGTACGCCCACTCGAACCAGGCGCGCTCCGAGGCGACGACGAGGTCACAGCTCATCGCGATTCCGAAACCACCTGCCGCAGCCGGGCCGTCGACGGCGGCGATGAAGGGTTTCGGCGCTCGGCGGATCTCCGAAATCGTGCTGTGGATGTACTCGAGGATCTGTTTGAAGATCTCTCCGTAGCCCTCATCCGGTTTCCGGGTCTCTGGCTGCAAGTAACCGAGCTCGTCTTGGTCGCCGCCGTCGCGGATGTACTTCAAGTCGGCGCCGCTGCAGAACACGCCGCCCTCGCCACGAATCACCACCGCGCGCACTTCACGGTCGCGTGCGAGTTGCAGGCCGGCTCTGCGGAAATCTTGGGCCGTCTCGACGTCGAGCGAGTTGAGGCGCTCGCGACGCGCGATCGTCAGGATGCCCACGGCGCCTTCTCGCTCGACTCGAATGTGTTTCATCTGCTCCATCTTGCCCATCGCTCAGCAGATCCTCGGGAGGAGCTCGCCCTCCGGTTCGGCCAACAGGCGGCTCCCGAACCCGGTGTCGAGCACGACGAACCCGGGTCGCTCGGGCACGCATTCACCCACAATTGCAGCGTTTCGGCCAAGCGGGTGAGAGCGGATGGCGTCGAGCACCCCGTCTGCGCTCTCGGGCCGCAGCCCAAAGACGGCCTTGCCTTCGTTGGCCGACACCAGCGGGTCGATGCCGAGGAGCTCTCCGACAGCACGGACCTCGTCACGGAGCGGCACCGCCGTCTCGTCGATGATGATCCCAACGCCGCTCTTCTCGGCCATCTCGTGCAGCGCGCTGGACAAGCCGCCGCGCGTCGGATCCTTGAGGGCCACCACGCCCTCCCCTCCGACGTCGAGTGCGCGTCGCACCAGTGTGTGCACCGGTGCAACGTCGGATTCGAGAGTCGTGTCCAACGCAAGCTCGTTCCGCGTCGCCATGATCGCGAGCCCGTGATCGCCCATCGTTCCTGTGACCAAGATCTTGTCGCCCGGTCGAAGACCCGCATCGGAAACCAGCCGCTTGGCGAGACCAACCCCTGTCGTGTTCAGCACCAGGCCATCGAGCTCGCCATGCCCCATCACCTTGGTGTCCCCCGTCACGATGGTCGTACCCGCTTCCTCACATGTCGCGCGGATCGACTCCCAAATCCGCTTTAGCGTATCGCGCGAAAAGCCGTCTTCGATGATCGCCGCGCAAGTCAACGCCAGCGGCTCTGTCGCCCCCATCATAGCGAGATCATTGACAGTTCCCGAGATTGCAAGGCGTCCAATGTCGCCCCCGGGGAACTCGATGGGCTTCACGACGTGCGAGTCCGTCGCGATCACCAGGTACTGGTCGCCGAGACGGATCGCCGCGCCGTCGTCCATCGCAGCCAGCCCGATGCCGTCGTCTCCAACATCGCCCAAGCCCTTGGCGAACACCTGCTCGATGAGCGCGCGCATCGCACCGCCGCCCGTGCCGTACTTGAGCGTGATCCGTTCGTCGATGAGCCGGGCATTGCGCGTCATGCGGCGCCTCGCTTCATCGACCGGAGATCCGGTTGTCCACCGTACTGATGCCAGATCCTGCAGGTGCCTTCGGCACTGACCATGCAGGCGCCAACCGGCTGGTCGGGCGTGCACTCTTTGCCAAAGAGTTGGCACTCGGACGGCGATGAGATGCCGGCCATGATGTCGCCGCATTGGCACTGCTGCACGAGCTTGGGCGGCGCGTGACTCCAAAGCGCGGACGCGTCGATCGTGAAACGCTTTCGCGTGTCGTACTGCGCAAACTCGTCACGCAAGCGAAGGTTCCCGTTGGGCACGTGCGCAATGCCTCGCCACCGTCCGCCGGTAGGCCGAAACACCCGCCAGAGAAGCCTTTGCGCCGGGACATTGCCCTCCCGGGTCACGCAACGCGGAAAGGCGTTTTCTACCCGGGGTTCGCCGCTGTTGATCACCTCGAGGAGCTTCACCAGCCCCGCCAGCACATCGAGTGGTTCGAAGCCTGCGATGACGACCGGCAAGCCGTGGCGCTCGACGAACTTTTCGAAAACCGCGGAGCCCGTGATCGTGGCCGCATGCCCTGCGGCGAGAAAGCCTTCGATCTTCGTTTCCGGCATCTCCGCGACGATCTCCATCACGGGCGGGATGTACTTGTGCGCGGACAACACAGAGAAATTGTCCGGCGGATCATCGACCAGTACCGCCGCCGTTGCGACCGCCGTCGTTTCGAACCCCGAGGCAAAGAACACGATCTCCTCGTCGTGCTTGCGGGCGAGGTCTACCGCCTGCGTCACGCTGTACACGACGTCGACCTTCGCACCCTCGGCCTTCGCATCCGCAAGGGACTGCGAGGTGCCCGGAACGCGCAGCATGTCGCCGTACGAGGCGACGCGAACGCCTTGCTTCGCGAGCGCGACCGCTTCGTCGACCTCCGGCACATCGGTGACGCACACCGGGCAGCCAGGCCCCATGATGACCTGTAAATCCTGTGGGAATGCGGCCCGAAGCCCGAACTTCGCAATCGCTTGCTCGTGGCTTCCGCACACGTGCATGACCGAGACGGGAGCGTGGTCGGCCTGTTGCACGAGGCGATCGAGCGTCTCGCGGAGTCCGCGCGCGCGCGCGGGATCTCGGAACTTCATTTGAGCGAGTGGGTCACTCGGACTCATCACCCGCTCCCGTCTGCAAGTGAGTCGCGTCGGGCGCCGCCGCGATCTCAGCCCGAACGTCAGCGGTCATCAAGTCTTGCTCGTCCGCGAG
>JAUXFZ010000460.1 GCA_030622585.1 Myxococcales bacterium | reverse complement strand
GTCACCAGAACGGCATCCCGCTCGGTCCACACGATTTGAACCTCGCGGATCTCGAGCAGGTTGTCGTCGTTCATCACGTATATATTGCGCCCGTTTCTCAGAGCGACTCTCGGTAGGCGAATCGCATTATCGATGGGCTGTGCCCCGATCGAGACGTCCACGAACGAACCGAGAAGCAAGGGGAGGTCACCGCGCTGGCCCAGAGGGTTTTCGATGTTGAGCAAGACGCGCGCCATCGCGCCCCCCGGGTCGAGGTCCGGGAGCTGACGAATCACTTCCCCAGGACGCTCGATGGTTTCCTGGCCGACTCGTTGAATGATCTTGGCTTGGGAGCCGGGCTCGTCCGCGGTGCGAACCCGCGCGGTTCTCAGCGCGCTCACAGGGACGGACACCTGCACGTGGTAGTTGTCGGTGCCGACGAGGCGAGCGACCGAGGTCTGCGGGTTGATCAATTGGCCCGGGTCGACACTCTCCGTCACGACCATCGCGTTGAACGGCGCGCGAAGCGTGGTGCGCGTCAAATCGAGCTGCGCTTTCTTGAGGGCGCTTTGCGCGGCTTTGAGGGCGAGCCTGGTGGATTCCAACTGCGGCTCGCGCTGGGCGAGAGCGCGTTGCTCGTCCGAAACGTCCATCTCGCCGAAGGAGCTCCACTCGCGCTTCGCAACCTCGCCTCGACGCGCCTCGATGGCAAGGTCGAGCTTGGCTCGGTTTACTTTGGAGCGATGTGCTTCGACCGCGAGCTGATAGTCGCGGGGGTCGATGCGAAGGATCGGCTGGTCAGCTTTGAAGCGCCCACCGGCGACGAGCTCCGAGCTCTGCCAAATGACGCGCCCACCGAGCTCGGGCTGCAGCACGACTTCCATTGCAGGCACTACGGTGCCCTTGGCGTGCAGGTCCACGTCGTGCCGGCCGGCGCTGATCTGGATGACCTCGACCAGAGTTCCCTCGAGAGGCTTGTCGGCGCGCGGAGGCTCTTCCTTGGTGGCGACCAAGCCAAACGCAATGGCGGTTGCCGCGACGATGACCCCGATGGACAGTGCCCACTTCAGGCGTCGCTCGCTTCGTTTAGTCATTCTCAGGCTCTCCAAATGCTTCGGGCCATGCGCCACCAAGGGCTCGATAGAGCTGCACACGATAAGAAACGAGTTGTCGTCGCGACGACACGAGCTGCAGCTCGGATATCTGCCGGGTCGCCAACGCAGTCAGAACGGGCAAGAAGTCGCTGAGACCAGCTCGGTAGCGATCCCGTGTCGCCTCGAGCGTGATGTTGGCCAAACGGAACTCGTCTTCGAGGTACTGGATGCGAAGCCGCTCTTGGCGCTCGAGGGTGAGTGAACTCTCGACTTCCAGGAGCGCGGTGAGGATGATTTCGGCGTATTGCTCGAGCAGCTGGTCCGAGACGGCGCGCTGGGCTTTGATGGCGGACCAGCCGTACAGCCCGTCGAACACGGGGACCGAAAAGTGGGCGCCGGCGTTCCAGGTCCAGCCGTGGACCGACCTCGCACCGAGTGGGTCGCCGGTGATGGGGTCCAGCAGGCCCTCAATATCTGAGTTGAGCCAGGTGTATGATGGCGTGAAGTCTAGCGTGATCTCCGGGAGTCGTGCGCCAATGGCTGCCGACAGCCGGCGATCCTCGGCTTCTACCCGCTTCTGGATCGCCTGGACGTCTGGCCGCGCCTTGAGCAGCGTGGCGGGCACCTCGATTTCCGGGGTCGGACCGATGTCCGGGAGAGTCTTGTCGTCGATGGGGAACTCTCTGCCGGGGGCTTCGCCCAGCAAGACCGAAAGTCTCTGATCGGTCAGGTCGGTTTGGCCGTCCGCCAAAGCGAGTAGGGCGCGCTGGCCGGCGACGCGCTGCCGCTGCTGATGCACGTCGACTGCCGAGTTGAGGCCCTCTCGATAGCGGAGCTCGACCAGCTCGAGAAATTTGAGGTCGGTGTCTAGCTGCTCTGTGACGACAGCGACTTCGATGCGCGAGTTGACCGCATCAAACCACGCCTCGGCGACCTCCGCGGAAATCACGATGGCCAGGGCCTCTTGATCGAGCCGCGCGGCTTGGGCGTCGAGCTTGGCGCCCTGATGTTCGCGGGCTCTGCGCGCAAACAGATCTACTTCGTACGAGACGGGCAGCGATCCGATCCCCTGCTGGGCGCGCACTTCACCGAAGGCCTGAATGCTCTTGCCAATGCTGTAGCCCCCGGTCAGGCCGATGTGTGGCATTCGCGCCGCGCGAACTTGATTGGCGATGAAGCGCGATTGCCGCACACGGGCCCAACCGGCCTTCACGCCCGGGTTTCGGCGCAGCGCCTCTTCGATCAGGGCGGTGAGGGTTGGGTCGCCCATGGATCGCCACCAACGCGCGTCGCGAACCGGCTCCGCTTTGTGCTCGGGTCGCGGGGGAACTTCTGCGCCTTCGGAATACGTGTCCGGCACATCCACCGGAGGCGGAGGGTCTTTTTCTTTCGTGTAGTTGCACCCAACGGCCAGCATGGAGGCCAGCAGGATGGGAATCGTGCCTCGCATCATGAAGCGCCTCCGCTCGAAAGTGCCCGGACCACCCCATCGAGATGCAGGGGCACTAGTTGTTCAAGATCGACAGGCACGGGAATCCGTTGTGCCATAGCTTCTTTGTTGAGCCCGACCATCACCACGCCGAGGAAGCTGGTCCAAAGCTGGATCGCCTGGGGGAGGGGGTCGATGTCGGCCCGGATGCTGCCGTCGGTTTGACCCCGCTGCAGTGACGCGACCACCAGCGAGAGCATGTGGCCCACTCGGCCGCGGTAGATTTGAAAAGCCTCGGTCGAATCATCCATCCGCTCCCCAGCGCCCAACCACTCGATCGCGAAGCGAAAGTGGTGCGGGTTTTCTTCTGTGAAGTCGTAGTACTTCTGGAGCAGACGCTGAACGGCGTCCAGTCCGGTCGATGCATCTTCGAGTGCGCTCTCGATGAAGGGCAACAGCCTGTCGATGAGTCGCGTCGCGACCGCCGCGCAAAGCGCGTCTCTGTTCTCGAAGTAGAGATACAGGGTCCCCTTGCTGAGCTCCGCGGTCTCCGCGACGCCGTCCATTCGCATCCCGTGATAGCCTTGTTCGGCGATCAACTCCTGCGCCGCGTCGAGAATCGCTTCCCGCCGCGCAGTCCTCTCCCGCTCCCTACGTGCCGCTACCGCCAATGCTTGTCCTCTGCCTCAAACTGACCGCAAGTCAGTCACTGACTAATAGTTAGCAAGCGTAGGCCCACAAGTCGCATAACCCAGGGGAAAAATG
>JAUXFZ010000098.1 GCA_030622585.1 Myxococcales bacterium | reverse complement strand
TGAGTGATCTCCTTTTTCGCCTGTGAGTGGGGTTCCCCAGAAGGGCGAAAGCCCGCACCCCACTCACTCGGAAAAAGGAGATCACGAGGACCAAGTCGAGTCACAAGACACTGGCACCGACACGGTCACTGGCACCGACACTGGCACCGACACGGTCACTGGCACCGACACTGGCACTGACACTGGCACTGCCGCTGGCACTGACACCGGCACCGACACGGTCACTGACACCGGCACCGACACGGTCACTGACACCGACACGGTCACTGACACTGGGACTGACACTGGGACTGGGACTGACACTGCCACTGACACTGCCACTGCCCCTCCTACAACAGGTTGAAACCGAGGCCCGCTGCCACCGACAAGACGACAAACGGGGGAGTCATGCCCACGACGGCGGCGATCATGTAGTCGCGGAACGTCACGCCGGACATGGCGAGCGTGTAGTTCACGGGGGGGATGGCCCAGAGGAAGAGGCGGATGACGATCATGGAGCGGATCGGGCGATCCTCCAGGTGGGCGAGTGGCTTTTGGAGGAACGGGCGGGTGATGTTGAGGTCCTTGAGGGGCTGTCCGCCAATCGTGCGCACGATGACGAACGAGACTGCAACCGAGACCGTAGCCGCGATCACCGATGCGAGTGAGCCCCAAACCGGTCCGTACGCGAGCCCCGCTACCATGACGAAGACGAAGCCGGGGATATAGAGAAGCTGCCCTATGGAGAAGACGGCGACGAACACCGCAAACCCAGCAACACCGGCAACGCGCATCGACTCGCGAATGCCATCGACGGTGAGCCCTTCGGTGAACCCCGTCATCCGCCCGATGGCGTATATCCCGACGAGGAACACGGCCAGCAGCGTCATGCGAACCCAGGTGTTGTTCACTGCGGGAGTGATAGCATGTCGAGCGGGTTGCGGGTGACGCGATTGGAGCCGTCCAGGGAGTTGATGTCGATGCGGCTCAGATCAACGCGGGGCGCAAAGACCGTCTGGTGAAACGAATCGACGATCCGCTGGGCGTAACTCTCGCCAGTATCGTCTTCTTCGGGGTCCTCTTCGCTACAACCCCAGGCGGTGCCCGTGCGACCGAACAAGCAGATTCGCGAGCCGTTGATCTGAACCCGGAACCCATCGCTCGAGCTCTCGAAACGGGGGGAGCGCAGGATCGCGGTGGCAAGGGCGCGATCGATTTCAGCGTCGCTCGACTCCACTTCGACCGGAAGCGCCCAGCCCAGCCGACGGAAAAGCCCCGGGTCGGTGGCGAGGACCTGCTCGTAGAGCGCGGTGGTTTCACGCGGATCGGACAGCGATTTCGCAAGCACCGCGACGACACGTTGGCGAAGGAGCTCGTCTCCGGGCTGCAACCCATCGAGAGCCGCCTTGGCGTGCTCGATCGCCTCTTCGTAGTCGTGCTGCGCCAAGGAGACCTCGGCGAGCATCGCACCGTAGTACGCGGTGGCGCCTCGCCTGGGGTCATCGTTGGCGACTCGAGCAATCGCCGCTCTGACCACGCCGGGCCCCAGCGTTCCGATGAGCTCACCCAACAGCCACGGCGGCATCACGGCGCTCCGGGCCGTCCCGATGGCAAACGTTCCCACCAGCCGTGCCTCATCGTCCAGGAAGCGCGCGACTTGCCGCGCGCTGATCCACGCCTCCAAACGCAACCGCAGCGCTTTGCCGCGCGCCCACCAACGCAAATAGAACGGCTCGGCCGCCGCGCCCTCTACGGTCATTTCAGCCAAGGTCAGCCGCGCTTGCCTGTCGAGGAGCGCGACAATGCTCCGATCTTGCTCTGGATCGCGGCTGTTGTGCGCGCGCCGGTCCGGGAGGACGGCAGCCTTGTCGGTGATGCGCAGCGCCTCATGGGGCCGCCCCATCAATAGCAAGAACGCGGCGAGCGAACGACGCGCTTCGTTGCGATCGGAATCTCGCACATGTGCCGGCCGGTTCGCGCGATGCCGGGGCACCTCGCGAAGCGCGGACAACGCCTCGGCAAACCGCCCTGCCCTCATGTACAGGTCCGCGAGCTCGAGCCAAGGGTTCCCGTACCAGGAAAGGCCGCTCTTGGAAGCCTCCATCAAGAGGCGCTCCGCCTTGTCGAATCGGAAGACGGCCCTCGCGGCCTCTGCGTAGTTGCCGAGGTCAACCGCCGTCGCCGTACCAAAGTGGGTGGCCCCATACTCGACCGCGTCCTGACACACTTCGTAGCTCTTCTCGTCGTCGCCCGCTTCGAACTCGATCGCGCACAACGCGTTCTTGGCTCGTTCGATCTGATAGGGGTCCCCGGTAGCCAGCCCTTCCTCGGCAGCTAGGCGCGCTTTGTCGAACTCGCGCTTCTTCATGAGCGGCCAGGCGAGCTCGGCGCGAAGTTGGGGCGTGTAGAGCTCATTGTAGCGGTACATGAACGCAAGTTGTTCGTCGTAGTGCTCGAGGTCGCCATGCGCGCGCGTCAGCCCGACCAAGATGCGCGCATGCCAACGCCAGGGCTGACTCGGTATGGGTTGCGGGCCTTCCTTGGCTTCGAACAACTCTAGCGCGTGTGTCTCATGGAAGAGCGCCTTCGGGAAATTGGCTTCGCCATAGTGTTGAGCCATTCCCAAGACGAGATGGGCGACGTAGGAGTCCGGATGCTCCGCCAGATAGTGTTCCGCGTCATCGCGCGCTTTGACGTAGCGTTGACGTTCCACCAACTCCCATAGAGCCAACTCCTCGACCTCCCCTTCCTCTCCTTCAAGCAAAGGGGGCGGCACGATGTCTTCCGCGGCAGCGAGGGACGCACAGAGCACGACGGCCACCATGGCGGCGGCTACACCCGCTGACGGCGGCGCGCGCATGGTCACCCGCGACGCAGGCTCGCCCGGGCGAGTTTCTCAATCTCGACGGCGGTGGCCTCGGCGATCAACCCGTCGACGTCTTCAACACCAGGGGCACACTCGAGCCGGTGCTTGAAGACGTGAGGGGTCAGGGCCTCGATGTCCTCTGGCGAGACGAAGTCCCGGCCATGAATCACCGCACGCGCCTGAAGCGCAGGCAGCATCAGGACGAGCGCACGTGTCGAGGCGCCCTGCAGAACGCGTGAGTCACTTCGTAGCAATCGCGCCAGATCGACCAACGCTTCCTTTACGACGGGCGCAACATGAACGGCACCCCGCGTCTGACGTCGAGCCGCGAGGAGCTCGGCGCGGCTTACGCCCGGATAGTCACCAGCAACGTCCAGACTCGCGCGGGGGTACTGGTCCAGCACCTCCAGCTCGGACGCGCGGTCGATGTGCTTCATCTCAATTTTGAACAAGAAGCGATCCAGCTGCGGCGTCGGGAGCGGATACGTGCCCGCCAAGTCGAGCGGATTCTGAGTCGCGATGACAAAGAACAGCTCGTCGAGCGGGTGGGTCTGGTTGTCGACCGTGACCTGTTTCTCAGCCATGGCTTCGAGCATCGCCGCCTGCACCTTGGGTGACGTGCGGTTGATCTCGTCGGCCAGCACGATGTGCGCAAACACCGGCCCTCGGCGAAATACGAAGCGGCTCGTCTCGACGTCGAAGATGCTCGTGCCGGTGATGTCGCTCGGAAGCAGGTCTGGGGTGAACTGGATGCGACGAAAGGCGGCGACTGCGCTGCCGGCGTCAGCCTCTTGCAACGCATTGCCCAACGCGCGCGCGAGGGTGGTCTTGCCCGACCCCGGGTAGTCTTCGAGGAGCACGTGCCCATCGGCAAGCAGCGCGACGAGCACCAACTCGACCACGTCGTCCCGGCCCCGCACCGCCGCCTTCAGGCGAGCACCTAAGCGCTCCGCAACTTCTCGCGCGCCGGCTAGACTGTCCTCGATGGGTGACTGAATCGCTTGCTGCATGTCAGCTCTGAGCTCCAAGTGGGCAGGATGGCATCATTTTGAACGTAACCAAGACCAAGGGGTGATCAACCCCAAAAACCGCTTCCAGAATGGGAATGTATTGCGAATCTCTCGACGAACGCTTGCAGCTTCATCTCGCAGCCGATGTGGATCGGCCTCATGCCCACCGTACGCCGACGCAACGTGGACGGTCGTCAGTGGCGCGAACGACGGCAGCCTTTCGCGGATGCGGTTGGCGAAAGACTCCCGCGACTCACCCGGCCCTCTACGGATCGCAACCTCGCCGATTCGATCGAGCTCGGCCCGGTAGACCACCCTCGGGAGGTCGGCACCGCTAGCCCAACTCGGGGCAAGTCTGCGCCACATCTTGACCACGTAGAGCACCAGGAGAAGACCCCCGAGCAACGCGAACAACCAGCTTCCGGCCGTCCACGTAAAGCGCCGAGCGAGCTCCATCAGCTTCGGCAGGTCGGTCGCGGAGAGGGGGAGCGGGGATGCCCCACGCGCGAGCTCGCCGAGGAGCCGCTGCAAGTCGGCGTCCATCGGCGGCTCCGGCGGATCGAGCGCCTGCTCCGGATACACATCCAGCACCACCCAGCCGTAACCGTCGATGTAGACCTCGGGCCAGGCATGCGAGGCGGCACCGGACAGAAGAAGTGAGGAGCCACCCTGCCGCGCCGACTCGCTGACGGCGTAACCCGTAGCGACGCGCGCGGGCACTCCGAGGCTTCGCATCAGATAGGTCGCCGCATGAGAGAAGTGCACACAATAGCCGGTACGATCGCCGAACAGGAAGCTCGCTGTAGGATCCTCGGCGCCGCTGTGCTCGTTCCTGAGGCTGTAGATGCCCTCTCGCCCGAGCCAGCCTGTAATCGCGAATGCTTTCGCAATCGGATTGCTCGCGAGCTGGTCCGGAAGCGCCGCCGCAATTTCGGCGCCAAGCTCGGTGTACCGCGGATCCGGGGGAGCCTCGGTGTAGTGCGCCCACTGCTCTTTGGACCAGTCGGGAGAGCCGAGGCGACCATCGAGCATCGAGGTGTAGTCCGCGGTGAGCACTCCGGAAGTCGCGCGGTAGACGCGCCGGAAACGATTCGGAGACGGGTTCTCGAGCGGCTCGATCTCGAGAGGAGCTTCGAGTGCGAACGGCTGGGTGTGCTCGGCCATCAACGCGATCGTGGTTTCGAGCGGTCCCCTATTGTCGTTGGAAGGAGGGGCGTTCTCGATCTCCATGAGGCGAGTCGGGAAGTACGGGATGAGGTCGTCGTCGATGTCCTGACGCCCGGAGACCACCAGCTTTCGTCCGTTGTACTGACTGAACGCGCCCTGCCGAAAGTAGTAGACCCCACTCGGCGGCGAGTAGTCGTCGTGAAAGAGGACGACCGCGACAGGAACGCGCGACCCACCAGTATTGTACTTGTTTCGGAACTCGAGCTCGCTAGCGGACGAACCGCCCCCCGATCGCCGTTCGGCCTTGCCGTCCTTGCCGTCGGCCTGATCGGGGCGAAGGCCAAGCCCCCCTCCGTCACTGGGAGGCGGCGGCATGCCGATCATCGGGGTCGCTACGACGATCATCGCTAGCAGCAGCGCGATGACGCCGAGATTGAGAACCGCCCTTCCGAACCGTTGTTCCCGAAGTAGAAGCACCAACCCAAACACTGCAGCGGTGCCCCCCATGAAGAGGAAAAGCCACGTTGGATCCCAACCGAGCGCGATGATCCAGTCCGCCAGATAAAACGGCCGGTTGATGGCGCCGTGACGATGCGGAATGAAGAGCTGCGCGAAGGCGACTGCGACAAGCATGAGCTCAAAGACCCCGAAGATCGCTCTCCGCGTGGAACCCGCCCTCATGGCGGCGCTGCCGATCGCGGCCACCGACAGCGCCGTGAGCATTCCGGCGAACCGAAGCGCGCCCACCGGCCCCAACACTGCCGCCAGCATGGAACCGTGCGTCAGCGAAACGCGAAGCAAGGCAACGATTGCAATCGAGAGGACTGCTCCGGCGACGACCGCCGAGGTACGCAAGCGCGTACGCCCGAGCTTGGCTCCGATGAGGCACCCACCCAGTCCGCCGATGAAGGCCGCGAGCACGGCGCCGGAGGGAGCCATCGGCGCAACCAACACAGCCCACCCGAAGCCGTGAATCGTCGACCTCCCGAGCTCGGCGAGAGCGCGGGGGAACCCAACCGATGCGGGCCGGGCGGTGGCCGTCACGCGGCCCTCCCGCGCGCTGCGTTCAGGTGCCCGCCAGCGCCGAGCACGCGCCCGCTCACTCGGTCGATGATGACCACTTCGCAACGAAGCTGACCCAACACCCGACCCACGCGCTCGAGATCACCACGTGCGACACCCGACGAGCCCAACGGCGTTAGAAACCAACGTCGCCACCGCGACTGATCAACCGAATCGTGAACGGCATCGACCGCAATGACGACTCGGACCCGGCCGTAGCGTCGCGTCGTGAGCGAGCGCATTTCGTCGAGCCACCCGCCGATCGTCGGAGGGGCAAACACGACGAGCGCGGCGGGGCCTCGCGGATCAACTTCCGCCAGGAAGCGTTTCATCCCGCTCCCGCTTTGGTGCGCGAAGCCCGACGACGTCATCACTTTGTGGAGCGCCTCAGAACGATCCGACGTCGCCCCGGCAGAGCCGTCGGCCGCGAACTGCCAGTCGATCCCGAGGACGCCCTCCTCGATCGCGGCCCGCGCCGCCGCCGCAGCCGCTTCGTCGTGTGCCCCAGCTACGAGATAGGCGACGGTTCTGCGGGCTCGACTCAACGCGCGCTCCGGCGTGCGCACCATGAGCGTACGGGTGCGGCCAAAGACCTTCCAATGGATGAAACGCGCGGAATCGCCGGGCACGTATCTCCTGAGCTCGACCCGGTCACCGTCCTTGAGCCCCATCGGGTGCGGGTACTCCTCCCCTCCGGTGAGCGAAGTGAGAACAGGCAGGCGCCGAATCCCGCCGAGGTGGGGAAGCACCTCGATCGGGCCTGGTTGGCAATGCTGAAAGGCGATTCGGGATAGTCCGAAGGCGTCTTGCACGACCACCCGTCGGGTGATCGACGGGTAAATCCCCCGACGCAGGAGCGTCACGTACTCCCGAAGTCGTCCCCGCTCGGCGGCCCGGTCAGCCACGTCGGCATCGGGCGTTACCCAGGTCCAATACACCTGCACCAAGGGCAGCCACCGCAAGGAAGGAAGGGAGAACCCGGTCGGCAAGGGTACCCCCGTCTCCAACGTCGAAGTCGACCAACGAACGGACGTCCGCCTGAGCTGCCACCATAGGCCCAGCGCACTCGAGGCGACGAGCAAGGTCGTAATCGCGAGCAAGCCGATCCCGCCATAGCCAAGCACCAACAAGACAAGGTCGAGCTTCTCGAACCCGAACTTGAGCAGGGCCACGGGCGCGACCACCGCCAACGCCACCCCCAGCGCTGTAAACGGCCAGACATCCACGGCACGGCGAGCGGCCGCCTCGAGCTTGGGTGCCAGAGGTGGGGTTCGAAGCCTCATGCGCGCGATCGTGCCACGGGACGGCGGTTTAGGCTGCCGCGCGTGTCTTGACAGGTCTAGAGCCGGGGCTAACCTCCGCCAGCCCTGCGAAAAACCAACGGATCGCGCGCAAGGGGGAATATGACGGATGTGATGATCGACGCGCGGGATTTGACCAAGCACTACGGTGCGGTCACCGCCCTCAAGAACGCAACTTTTCAAGTCCACCGCGGGGAGGTCGTCGGCTTCCTGGGACCCAACGGCGCTGGGAAAACCACTGCGATGAAGATCCTCACGTGCTTTATCGCGCCGTCCGCAGGGACAGCTCGCATCGCCGGCGCCGATATCTTCGAGGACCCGATCGCGGTGCGCGAAGCGATTGGCTATCTGCCGGAGAGCACGCCGCTCTACACTGAAATGTTGGTCC
>JAUXFZ010000436.1 GCA_030622585.1 Myxococcales bacterium | reverse complement strand
GGGTGCCGACTAACTCTTCCCACTCCTGAAGCGCGGCCCTGCGGATCGGGGTCAACACTTCGCCGGTGCTGGTATGAAACCCGCCCGAGTGCTTGGTCGCTGGCATGATCGGTTGCTCGGGGTCTTGTGGCTTCGCTTCCGGCTTGGCCTCCGGCTTGGCCTCCGGCTTGGCCTCCGGCGCGGCCTTGGGTTGAGTCTTTGCCTTTGCCTCCGCTTTTGGTTTCGCAGGGCGAGGCGCGGCTTTGGGGCTCTGCTTACGAGTACGAGGACTTCCCGCCGAGCCTCCGACCGAGCCGCCCGCTACACCAGAGCCCCCCTGGAGCGCGTCCAGTCGAGCTAGGAGCTCGGACACCGACTGAAGGGGTGGCCGAGTCGCGACCCGGACCAGTCCCATTTCGAGCATGAGCTTCGGGTTGGGGCTGTGGGCCATCTCGTCCATCACCATCGACATCGCTCGAAACGCACGCTGGAGCTCGAGGATGTCGATGCCGCCGATGAGGGCCTCGGCGGCCTCTCGCTCTTCTGGGACCCATTCGGCCGGATCGCCCGCGCCTAGCTTGAGCACGACGAGATCGCGCATCAGTAGAAGCAACTGGCGGGCAAAGTGCGGCATGTCGACGCTCTTGTTAGCCAGGCCGTCGAGGGCGCCGACGACCCCCGCACCGTCACCTTCGAGCACTGCGCGGACTACGTCGTAGAGCGCCTCCCGTGCTGCAATTCCGAGGCTCGCCGCCACCGTGTCCGAGGTGATCCGATCGTCGGAGATCGCTACGAGTTGATCCAGCAGAGTCAGCGCGTCTCGCATCGACCCGGCCGCCTCGCGGGCCACAACGGAGATCGCCTCTTCGTCCGCCGACAAGGACTCTGCATCGAGAATAGTGCGCACCCGCTCAGCGATGAGCCGGTGGGGGATCAATCGAAAATCGTATTGCTGACATCGCGAGCGGATCGTCACCGGCACTTTGTGGCCTTCGGTGGTCGCAAAGATGAACTTCACGTGATCCGGCGGCTCCTCCAGCGTCTTCAGGAAGGCGTTGAACGCGCCCGTCGACAGCATATGAACCTCGTCGACGATGACGATCTTGTAGCGGTCGCGCTGCGGCCGGTACGGGAGAGATTCTTGGAGACGGCGCACGTCTTCGACGCTGTTGTTCGACGCGCCGTCGATCTCCTGGACGTCCACGTCGATGCCCGCCGTGATATCGAGGCAGGGGCCGCACTCGTTGCAAGGGGTCGGAGTAGGGCCCGTTTCACAGTTGAGCGCCTTGGCGAGCAGGCGTGCCGTGGTGGTCTTCCCGACGCCACGAACCCCCGTGAACAGGAAGGCGTGTGCGACGCGATCGGCGTTGATGGCGTTGCCGAGCGTTCGCGCAACGTGCTCCTGGCCGACTAGGTCTTCGAAGCTTTGCGGTCGGTATTTCCTCGCGAGAACGGTGTACGCCATGGAGCGCGTGACCCTATCATGGCCGCCAGCCCGGCGCAGCCGCGCCTACCGAGCCGGCGCAGCAGCGCTCACTCGCTGGGATCCGGCTCCGGGGGTGCCTCGTCGTCTAGCACCTGCTCGAACTCCTCGTCCGCCAGCTCCTCGGCCGCCAGGTCCTCGTCTTCCTCGTCGGCTTCCATGGCTTCGCGCATCATTTCTTCCATGGTGGGCATGCCTCCGCCAACCTGCTCGCCGTCCTCGTCGACGATCCCGTTGGGATCTTCGCCCATGATCCAGTTGCCGAGACCGATTGAAACCTGCGGGTACCACGTGATGATCGCAAGACCGATCAACATCAGGGCCACGAAGGGCACGACGCTTCGGATGACGTGACCCAGGCCCTTTCGATAGAGGGCGCTGGCAACGAAGAGGTTCAGGCCGACCGGCGGCGTGAGGTAACCGATCTCGAGGTTCACGATGAAGATGATGCCGAAGTGAATCGGGTCGACGCCCATCGAGGCTGCGATCGGAGCCAGCAACGGGACGAAGACGAACATCGCGCTCAGGATGTCCATCATCATGCCTACAGCCAGCAGCAGCGCGTTGAGCAGGAGGAGGAACTGCCAGTACTCGAGGTCCTTGCCCTGAATCCACTCGACCATGAGGGCCGGGATATCTTCCTTTTCGAGGAACTCGCCGAGCGCGAGCGCCATGATCAGGATCACGAGGAACGAACCGAGGAACACGCCCGTCTCGCCGAAGATGGCCGGGATGGCCTTGAGCTTGAGCGCGCGGTGCAGCCAGACCTCGACCACGACGGCATAGGCGACGCTGACGGCGGCCGCTTCGACCGCGTTGAAGATACCGCCGTAAATGCCACCGAGAATCAGGATTGGGAACATCAACGCCCAGAAGCCGTCTCGTGTCGCTGCCGCCAGCTTCTTGAGCTTGAACGGCGAGGTCGGGACCTTGTCGACGATGCCTTGATAGAAGGAATAGCCGATCAGAATCGACCCCATCACGAGGCCGGGGCCGAAGCCGGAGGCGAACAGGCGCTCGACCTCGATCACGGCGCTCTGGTTGACGATCGGGTACACGATCATCGGGATCGATGGAGGAATCAGAATGCCGAGCGAGCCCGCAGACGTGAGCAGCCCGTGGGAGAAGCGTTCCTTATAGCCCTCCGCGATCAGCGCGGGGCCCATCATGGTGCCGATCGCGACGACGGTTGCCGGGCTCGAACCGCTGCTTGCGGCGAAGAGCATGCACGCCAGAACGCCGCTCATCGCCATGCCGCCGGGGACCCAGCCGATGAAAGCCTGGGCGAATTCGATCAAGCGCTGGCTGATCTGCCCTCTGCTCATGACCGCGCCGCTCATGATGAAGAACGGGATAGCGAGCAGGGTCGGGCTATCGGCCAGGCTGCGAATGCCTTCGATGATGATCGAGTACTGGCTTATGTGCCTGAAGCCGCTCCACAGAAAGAGGCTCCCCAGGGTGCCGATTCCGATGAGGACGAAAAGCGGCGCGCCCACGAGCGCTGCCGCGAGGATGGCGGACGCCAGCAGGCCGCCCTTGCCGAGAAATGGCAAGAAGATGATGATGGCGAGAACAATGAGAAGAGGGAGCTTCCGCTCGCGAACCTGGTTCATCCTTCGGCTCCCGTCTCTGAGGCCTGCGCCGCAGCGGCCATGGACTCTTCTTCGGGAGCAGCGCCATACGAGCCGCCCATGATGGAGCTAAAGGCGGCGGCGACGTAGCGAAGCGTCGTCATGGCAAATGCGGCCGGAACCGCGATCGTTGCCACCCAGTCCGGGATGTTGGTCTGCTCGAAACGACCCTCGAGCATGAGCGCTTCCTTCGCGTACTCGTAGCCGAGAAGTGCGATGAAGAAGCAGAATGCAGCCGTCGCGAGGAAACCGATCGCATCGCCCCAACGCGACATCGACGGAGGCACGATGCGTCTTAGTGCCCCCACCTGAATGTGCTTGCCCTCGTGTGCACACACGCTCGC
>JAUXFZ010000298.1 GCA_030622585.1 Myxococcales bacterium | reverse complement strand
GTCGAAAGCAACCTTGAGGGAGTGTTCCACATCGGGCGTCGCGAAGAACGTTGGATGCTCGATCAGCGCGCCGTCGAGCTCGAGCGTACACGCCTTTTCGCAGCGCGCTTCGACGAGCACGTTCGCCGGCTGCACCGCTTCGATTACCGAGTCAGCGATCTGCTTCGACCGCGCGTCCGAGGGATACTCGTCTCGAAGTTGTAGCGCGCGGTTGGCTGCTTGAATCGAGTTGCCGGCCTTGTGGTACGCGCGCACGGCTTGGAGCAGGGCGGTGGACGTCGGAACCAGGCGATACGCTCGCTCGAACCAGTGGGCCGCAAGCTCGTACCTCTGCGACAGGTACGCGGACGTGCCTCGGTCATACGCCTCGGCCGCCTCCGCGCGATCCTCGACGGAGTAGTTCGACCCTGCTGGCTTGGAATCTTGAGCTGCCGCAACAGCGGAAAATAACAAACACAGTGCGAAGGCGAGCGCTCCCGCCCATCGCTGGCTTTCGGCTGTGGTTCCCATCACCTCATCCCGCCACTAACAATAGTAAGAATCTGCCGGGAAGCCGAATCAGCCGCTACCGCGAATGGCCTGCTGATAGCCCTTTTGGTCTAAATGCACCAGCATCTGGCGGAATTCGTCGGGCTCGGGCGAGCGGATCTCTGCGAGCTCTCGATCGAGGGCGCCGTGGGCAACCATGTGCAAGAGCGACTGATTCATCGTCTGCATGCCCGATGTGCCTTGGCCGGTCTGCATGATGCCGTACATCTGGTGGACCTTGTCCTCGCGAATGAGGTTGCGAATGGCCGCGTTCGGAACGAGCGCCTCACAAACCATCACGCGGCCCGGTCCGTCGGCGCGCGGTAGCAGCATCTGACTCAGTACTCCCTGAAGCACGAACGACAACTGCGCTCGGATCTGACTCTGCTGCCCGGCGGGGAACACGTCGATGATACGGTTGATCGATTGTGAGGCCGTGTTGGTGTGCAGCGTCGCAAACACCAAGTGACCCGTTTCAGAAATGGTTAGAGCGGCCTCGATGGTTTCGAGGTCTCGCATCTCGCCGATGAGAACGACGTCGGGGTCCTGACGAAGAGCGTACTTGAGCGCGTCCTTGAAGCTCGAGGTGTCCGAGCCCACTTCTCGTTGGTTGACGAGGCAAAGCTTATTCGAGTGAAGGAACTCGATGGGATCCTCGACCGTTACGATGTGGTGACGGTTCTCGCTGTTGATCTTGTCGATCATCGAGGCGAGGGTGGTCGATTTGCCAGAGCCTGTTGGGCCGGTGACCAAAACCAAGCCGCGTGGCCTCTGGCACAGCTCTTCGACGACTGGCGGCATGCCGAGGTCCTTCAGAGGCCGAATCTCGAAGGGGATCGCACGGAACGCACCGGACACCGCGCCTCGCTGCAGGAAGACGTTGGCTCGGAAACGCGACAGTGATTTCACGCCGAACGAGAAGTCGATCTCATGGCCCTTCTCGAAGCGCAAACGCTGGTCGTCCGTCATGACCTCATAGCAAAGCGCTTTGGTTTCGCGCGGCTTGAGAGGTGGCGTGCGAAGCGGCACCAGAGAGCCATCGATGCGCAGCTGCGGCGGCGAGCCTGTGGTGATGTGCAAGTCGGAAGCCCCGCGCTCGACCATGAGCCGAAGCAACTGTCGCAGGGTGAGTGTCGGTGCTTCCTGAGGTGCTGCCATGCGCCAAAGCATACCAGAGCACCCAGCGATATGCCCTAAACGCTGCGCCGCGCCCAAGGGCCCCTTCGCAACCAGTCTTGTCTGCGGTACCGCGACCCGATGATCTTGGCGACGGATGTCGCTGTCAGAAACGAACCCTCGAAGCCGAGGCCGGGCGCCACCTGTTCGTTGCAGAGAAACACCCCCCGTACGGGGGTGCGTGTGGGCAGTCCACATACGCCGAGCGCCCTTCGCGTCGGATACTCGTAGATGGCTTGCATCGTGTAGGGGCCTCGGGTCCAAGGGTCACTGCACGGGAGCTCGGTGTCACCGCGGAGCGCTTGAGGAGGCAAGCCGTCGTGGGGGCTGTCGATCCAGATCGCATGGTCATCGAGGAACGGAACGATGCTGCGCATCGCATGCAAGGCTTCCTCCCGCACGAAGCCGAGGGGTGACGAACCGGTGTCGACCAGATGCCCTTCGATCAGCCGGTCGGCTGTGAGTAGGACGCGGTCCTCGTCGACATCGTGGCTTCGCACCAAGAACGCCTTCTCATCCGTCGTCGCGCTGGTACACAACAGGGCGAGAGGTTCAAGGGCACTCGGAACGCCACGTTTATCCATGAGGAGGTGAACAGAGCTTCGATATGCACGCGAGCGCGGCTCACCCACCCGTTCGAACATCGAAGTCATCGGCGCGCGCTCGGGGAGCAGCTGCGAAAGTTCACCGATCGGCCTGCCGTGGACGATCTGGGAGCACCCGATCTCTTCGTCTGTGCGTCCGAGGCGAATCGTGTGGCCGTTGCGGCCTGCGTGCCGAAGCGAGTCCGCGCGCTCTTTTGGCCTGACGTCACTTCCCCAAGATCGAATGCGGGCGAACAGGGCCTCGCGAAACCAGGTCCAGCCGCCAGTCAACTCGGTCACGCCCGAAAGCAGGTGACCGTGCAGTCGCGCTCTGGTGGCATCGGAGTGCTGCGCCGGGAGCAACCCCGAGACATGAGGAAGGACCGCTGCGAACGCAGTGCGCAATGGGTGCTTCATCGCAAGTTGGTTCCAGGATGTCCAACCTTGCCCCTGCCGGTCGTAGCGTTGTCCGGCCGTCGCCATGGAGAACCGCTGGCGTTCGAGAAACGTCTCCGGAGGCCAGACCAGTCGCCGGTCCACCGTCGCATCGAGCTCCCCGCGCACTTCGCCAAGCGTGCGAGTGATATCCGCCGCCTGGCGTCTCACGTCCGGGAGCTCGCGTGCCAGCTCTGAGAGCCACTCGTCCGACTCCGGGTAAAGATTGATGCGGTGCTCGGGCAGAAGGAGTTGAAACACGCTGCGGCGGTCACCCATGCGCTGACGGAGGTCTTGTCTGAGCGCCAGCTGGTCCAACGTGTTCTGAACAATCGGACTCTGAGCGCCCGTAATCGTCAGCGCATGTCGTTCGACTTCCACGCCAGCCACCGTGTAGGACGGGTCGGGCGCCCCCTGGCCGACTACCAAGACCCGCAGACCCTCGCGCGCAAGCAGCGCCGCACACAGCAGAGGCTCGAGTTGTGTGCCCAGGACGACGACGTCGTAGAAGCTAGTGGGCACGGGTCAACGGGTCGAGCGCAATCGCGCCGGTCGCAATTTGGTGAATCACGCGAGGCAGTAGCCGGTGCTCTTGAACTTGGATGCGAGCGTGAAGGGTATCGGCCGTATCCTCGGTGAGCACTGGCACCGCGGCTTGCGCGAGTATCGGTCCCGTGTCGACCCCGGCATCGACGATGTGCACCGTGCAGCCGCTAATACGGACGCCGCCGTCGAGCGCATCTTGCGGCCCGTTGTGCCCGGGGAACGAGGGGAGCAGGGCGGGATGGACATTGATGATGCGACCTGGAAACCGTTGTAACAGCGGAGGGCCGAGCACGCGCATGAACCCCGCCAAGACGATCAGGTCGGGTTCAAGCGCGGCCACCTCATCGGCAAGTGACTCGTTCCATGAGTCGCGGTCGTCGCCCTTACGCAGCGTAACCGTCCGGGTTGGGATGCCTCGCGCCGCCGCGAACTCCAAGGCCGCGGCCCTTTTTCGATCCGACACGACTCCTACGATCGTCGCGTCGCATTCGCCCGCGTCGATCGCAGCGCAGATTGCTCTCAAGTTGGAGCCGCGACCAGAAACGAGAACCGCTACGTTCATGACGAGCTCTACGCCGAGAACGAAACGCCCTCGCGGCTGGTGACCTCGCCCATGATGAAGGCCTGTTCGCCACTGGCGTTGAGGGCCTTCACCAGGCCTGCGGCGCGTTCTGGGGCCACGAGCATCGTGAAGCCGACGCCCATGTTGAACGTGCGCCGCATTTCCGAGTCCGCGATACCCCCTCGTTCCTGGATCAACGCGAAGATCGGATCGGGCGTCCAGGAGCGCGGGTCGAGGGCGAGGCCTAGACCTTCCGGTGTAGTTCGAGGGAGGTTCTCGGGCAGGCCCCCGCCCGTGATGTGACACATGGCGCGGACGTCGTGATCGAGCGCGATCTGGGCGGCGTTCACATAGATTCTGGTGGGACGGAGTAGGGCGTCGCCGAGAGTCCCTCCGGACGGGAAGACATCGCCGAGCGGGAGCGGGGCATCGCCTCCGAAGAGCGCGCGTCGGGCCAGCGAGAATCCGTTGGAGTGCAAGCCTGAGGAAGCGACTCCGACGACTCGATCGCCGAGTTGCACAGCTTTGCCGTCGATGATCTGCTTGCGGCCAACGACGCCCACCGCGAAGCCGGCCAAGTCGTATTCGCCCGTGGCGTAGAAACCGGGCAACTCGGCCGTCTCGCCTCCGAGAAGAGCGCACTGCGATT
>JAUXFZ010000013.1 GCA_030622585.1 Myxococcales bacterium | reverse complement strand
TGTCCTGTCATCGCGGCGGTCAACGGGTTCGCGCTAGGTGGGGGGTGCGAGCTGGCGCTGGCGTGCGACTTCATCTACGCGTCGAGGAAAGCGAAATTCGGCCAGCCCGAGGTCAACCTTGGCGTCATTCCCGGCTTCGGTGGTACGCAACGGCTTCCGCGACGCATCGGCTCCGCAGCGGCGCGCGAGCTCATTTACACCGGGAGGCTCATCGGGGCGGAGGAAGCGCTCCGGCTGGGCTTGGCCAATGCAGTGTTCGAGCCGGATGAGATCCTTGCGGCCGCTGCGAAAACTGCCGCCGAGATTGCCGGCAAGGGGCCGTTGGCGGTGGCTGCGGCGAAGCGGTTGATCCGGGATGGCGTAGACCTGCCACTGCCCGAGGCGAATCGGTTCGAGCAGGCCGCGTTTGGTGACGCCTTCGGGACCGAGGATCAGAGCGAGGGCATGGCAGCGTTTCTAGAGAAAAGAGCGCCCGCCTTCAAGGGCGCGTAGCTCGCTCGTGCGGGCCAAACGCCTGCATGACGCCTGGCCGGTAGACCTGAGCCTTTTCGGCGCACAACGCGATCGCTTCGACCGCACCGGCTAGGTTGCGCGGCCCGCCCGCTAGCTCCGCCACCCTCGGTTCGAAGAATTCTTGCACCTTTGCGGCATCCGATTCGCTACAAAACGAGGCGGCGTACCAGGGCATGCCCCCGCTGCGAGAGGCACCAAAACGGGCGGTCAGCTCGTCGAAGTGGGCCACGAGCCACGCCCACGCGCGTTCGCGCGTTCGGGGATTGCGAAACTGCCCGCGGAGCAGCTGACCGATTTCGTTGACTCGAATGCGCGGGTCGAGAGCGAGGCCCAGAGCGCGCTCGGAAAGGATTGGATCTTCCGCGTGCCCGAGGGCCGCCAGCACGCGGTTGCGCGCCGTGGCGTCGGTGCTCGAATCGAGGAGCGCGAGCAGATGCTCGAAGAGCCCCTCGCCGCTTTCCTGAACGGCAGTGGAGAGCACGAGCCCTGCGAGCTGCGGATCGACGACAGCCTGTTTCGCTTTGACGCGATAGCCTGCGTAACGGCGGCCGAGTCGCGCCGCGCGGCTCCGCGCCTCCCGGTCGCGAACATCCATGACCATGAAGCGGATCACGGCCTCTCGAAGAAGCTTGGTGTCGCTCGAGTCACCTCGGCGCGCTCGCCATCCGAGTTGGTCGTAGTGCCTGCGGTAGAGTCGCTTCGCATATGAGGCGACAGCGCCTCGAAGGCTCGGTGGCGCCGCGTTGTGGATCATGAAACGAAGGGGTTTCATCGGCGCTCCGGCCACCTGTCTCAATGAGCTCGCGACGAATTTCGGGAACCAGGGGAGAAGGCCCGCCACGTCTACCGACCCGCGATCGAACGCGGCCCCGACACTGTCCGCAACCGCCATCCTTCCCCGTTCTGAGAGCTTGCCGAAACCCTTCTTTCTGAGACTCGACCAATCGGCCGGGGACATCGAGAAACGGAAGTAGCCTGCGCCGGCCTCGTTCGGCATCCACCAACTCGGACATCCGGGGAGGTCGATGTGACCCTCGGCGCCCTGCAG
This sequence comes from Myxococcales bacterium, assembly GCA_030622585.1. GTDB lineage: Bacteria > Myxococcota_A > Polyangia > Polyangiales > Houyiibacteriaceae > SG8-38. The sequence continues at coordinate 13,669 of JAUXFZ010000013.1, read as the reverse complement.
AAAACCGCATGTCGTTCCTGCTTCGTGACGAACACAAAGCGGGATCTCCCAAGTCTGTCCGGCGGCGCCCGGCGACCCGAGCGGAACATCGCGTTGCTGTGCGAGCTGCACTCGGCGGGAGCCAGCTGCACAGGATTCGGCCACACCGCTGATGAGGGGAACGCCAGGTTGCGTGAGAAAGGTCAGGAAGGGCGTCGTGACGTCCCGGTTGCTCGTCTCATCGAGCGCAGCCAGCAGATCGCCCGACGTGGCGGTGCCACCTTCATGCCGGTGCAGGTAGACGCCGATCGCTTCACGAAAGATGTCGGCGCCCATCCAGCGCTCGAACATCCCGAGGACCGCTCCGCCTTTCTCGTAGGTGATCGCGCTGAAGGCGTTGTGGATGTCGTGGCTGGTTAGGACCGGCTGCTGAATGCTGCGCGCGCTCGCGAGATTGTCGAGCCCCATGGCGCGCTGCGCGGATGCGAGGCTCCCAAGGTCGGAGCGGTATTCGGGGTGCAGCGCGTGTACGACCTTGTTGCCCATCCACGTCGCGAACGACTCGTTGAGCCAGATGTCGTCCCACCAGGGCATCGTCACGAGATTTCCGAACCATTGATGCGCGAGCTCGTGAGCCAACACGTAGGCGAACGCGCGGCGCTGACTCTCCGTGGCGTGGTCCTCGTCGACCAACAGCAGCCACTCGCGGAACGTGATCAGACCAACGTTCTCCATTGCGCCCGCGGCAAAATCGGGGACCGCGACCAGGTCGAGCTTTCGATAGGGGTACGGGATGCCGAAATAGTTTTCGAGCACCGCGACGAATTTGCCGGTGCGTTCGAGGGCGTACGCCAGTTGTGGTGCTTTGCCTTTGGCTGCGATCCCGCGCAGTGGAACTGGGAAAGGGCGTCCCTCGGTCGGAGCGATGGTTGGTCCGCTCACGACGTCCAGGGGCCCCACCGCCCATGCGATGAGATAGGTGGGGAGAGGCGGAGTGGGCATGTAACTGATCCGCTGGAGCCCTCCGGGGAGCTTGATCGCCTGCTCGACCGGAGTGTTCGCGGCGGCGACTTGGTCGTCCGGAACCGTGAGAGTGACGTCAAACGGGGTCTTGAAGCGTGGTTCGTCGAAGCACGGAAACGCCAGCCGTGCGCTGATCGACTCAAACTGTGTGAAGGCGTACGCCTCCCCGCCGGACTCGACGCGATAGAGCCCACGTAGCGGCGAATCGAAACGAGCCGTGTACTCGATATGGAGCGTGCTTCTGCCCGCGGGCAACGCTTCCTGTAGCTCCACGCGCACGACGCCGTCGGAGGTTTGCTGCTCCCAGAGTGCGGGGATACGCGTCGTAGCGTGGGCTGCGTGGATCGCCGTGACGTTCAGATCTTGGCCGTGCATCCAGATCGTGGTCGAAGCCTCATCGAGCTCGATACCGATCACCGCCGTTCCGGAGAAGGTGTCCTGGTCCGGGATGATCATGAGGCTCAACCGATAGTCCGTGGGCCGGACGCCGGTCGGGAGCTTGCCCTCCGGAGGCTGCGATACCGTGGGTGTCGTCGGCACTAATTCCTTTGCATTCGCGCATCCGCCCGAGGCGAGGCAGAGCGCGGACACGGTGAGGGCGGCTCTGATCGTCATCGGCTTCATGAGTCTGGCCTTCTTCCGGGGTCGTGGCCCAAGGCGAACAAGCGGTCGTAGAGAGCTGAGCTCAGCGGTTTGTGCGAGGTGCGCGGCAGCGCCTGTCCGAGGCAGGGCGGCAGGCTTCGAAGCGTCTGGGCCAGCTCCTGCATCGACGGACCGTCCTCGTCGAGTGTGGCCTTCGACGAGGGTCTTCGGTTAGCGAACCAGCTGGCGGTGGCGGTGAAGAGGACTGCTAGAGCGATCGCTGCGACGAGCTCGCCTGGTCTGTCGGCGCCGACTGCGCTGGCTCCAACGAAAACGGTTGCCGAGATTGGAATCGCGACGGCCCATCGCGCAGCGCGCTCGAACCGCGTGCTCAACGAGCCGCCCACCTCGTAGCGGACCAGCGTTACCCAGTGGCGCTCGGGCGTACGATTGAAGAGGCCATCGCTCACCAAGACCGTGCGCAACCAGGGTATTGCGGCCGTGTGAGTCAGGAAGGGCGTGGGTGCCGGCAGGTGGGCGACACGCCAGGACACGCCATCGGCCTGGATCCGTTGCGGGAGAGCCGGCCAGATGCCGAGTTTCATCACGAGCCAAGGGCTGGCCACGATGACGGCGGCCACGGCAAGCGGAGCCGCCGCAAACGCTCGGACGACCGGTCCAAACGGGAGGAGCGCCTCGACCCCAGCGACGGCGAGCAATGAGAGGCCTGTAGCCAAGACCGGTGCTGCCGACAGTTGCACCGCACGGCCCGCCGTTTCGAGGCGGGACATCGCTGCGGCTTCTTCGGGCGTGCGCCGGCACAGCGCGAAACTCACCCATGCCGTTACGGCGCTCAGCGTCGCAAAGAAAAACGAGCCGGTCACCGGCCACCGCGTCGACAGCGACGGGTCTACGAGCAGCGCGCCGGCAACGGCGGAAGCCGGGATCACGAGGATGGCGCCGAAGAGGGTTGCGCGCCGAAAGTGATGGAGCGCTCGCTCACGCATGGCCGGTGGCGCGGGGTCGCCCACGGCGAACAACGCGCGGAGTACCGTGCAGAATATCGACGGGACGAATGCGCACGCAGCCAAGACGAGCAGGGAGGTCACGCGAACTCCACCATCACGGGGGCATGGTCCGAAGGTGACTTCCTTCCTCGTTCCTCCCGGTCGACCGCGGCGCCTATCGTCCGCTCGGCGAGATTGGGCGTGCAATAGACGTGGTCGATGCGAAGCCCGTTTCCTCGCTCGAATCCCCTCCCGCGGTAGTCCCACCACGAGAATACTCCGCCGGCTGGGTGAAACGGGCGCACGACGTCGTGAAGTCCGAACGAGGCGATCTGGCTCAGCGCGCCTCTCACCGGGTCACAGGCAAGCACCGATGAGCGCCACTCGGAAAGTCTTCCGATGTCGTCGTCCCAGGGGGCGACGTTGAAATCGCCGCACAGGGCTACCTCGTCGGTCGCCGGATCGAAACGCCGCGAAAGCATTTGGCCGAGGCGCGTCATCCACCGAAGCTTGTACTCGTACTTGTCGGAGCCGACCTCGCCGCCATTGGGGAAATACGCGCTGAGGACCGTCACGCCGTTGATGCGGCCACTGATCAACCGAGCCTGGGGGTCATCCTCCTCGTCCCCGAGGCCGCAGACGACGTCTGCGATGGGGTGCCGGCTGAGGATCGCCACTCCGTTGTAGGTCTTCTGGCCCGCCACGGCCGCCTCGTATCCGCACTCCCGAACGTCGTCGTAGGGGAAGTCCGCGTCGGTCACTTTGAGCTCTTGCAAGCACAGGACATCGGGCTGTGCGGCGTCGAGCCAGTCGATCACGTGCTGCCGGCGAGCCCGGATCGAGTTCACGTTCCACGTGGCGACCTTCATGCCCGCATGAAGTAGCATGGAATCATGACGAAGAAGCCAATCGAGACCAATCGGGCGCCCGCGGCCATCGGCCCGTACTGTCAGGCCATCGTGCACGGAGGCTGGGTCTACTGCTCAGGCCAGATCGCGCTCGGCCCCGAGGACGGCCAGATGGTCGGCGGCGGGGACATCGAGGCGGAGACCCGGCAGGTGTTGCGGAACCTCGATGCGGTCCTGCAGAAAGCTGGAACCACTCGAGGCGACATCGTGAAAGCCACCGTCTATCTGGCGGATATGGATGAATTCTCGAAGATGAATCAAGTTTACGGCGCGTTCTTCGAGGGACTCGTTCCCCCTGCGCGCGCATGTGTCCAGGTTGCGGTGCTACCCAAGGGTGCACGGGTAGAAATCGACTTCATCGCGACAGTCGAAGACTAGCCCCTGAAGGGGTCGCGCAGGTCGGCGGTGTCTTCGCGATCGGGCCCTACGCTGACCACGCCGACCCGACACCCGACCTCTTGCTCGATGCGCCCGAGGTACTGCTGCGCCGCAGGGGGAAGGTCGCCCCGCGTCCGGCATGCGGTGAGGTCGTCGCTCCAGCCTTCGAGGGTCTCGTAGATGGGCTGCGCCTCTTCGATGCGCTCATAGGGCGGGAAGGCGAGGCGTTCGCCGTCGAGCTCATACGCCACGCACACCTCCAACTTCGGAAGGACGGACAGCACGTCGAGCTTCGTAATCGCCAACTCGTTGAGGCCATTGACCGCCACGGCGTGCCGGAGTGCGACGAGGTCGAGCCACCCGCAACGGCGGGGCCGCCCAGTGGTGGAACCGTACTCGGCGCCCGCGTCGCGGAGCTTCTGGCCCGTCTCGTCCTGAAGCTCGGTCGGGAACGGGCCGCCGCCGACGCGAGTCGTGTAGGCCTTCGCGATGCCGATGGCGCTGCGGATGTGCGTGGGGCCAATCCCGGCGCCTGCGCATGCTCCGCCCGCCACGGCGTTCGAGCTCGTGACGAATGGGTAGGTACCGTTGTCGATGTCGAGCATCGTGCCCTGCGCGCCTTCGAGGAGGATCTTCTCGTCGGCTTTTATCGACGCTCGAATGATGGATCCGGCATCGCCGATGTACCCACGGAGCGCTTCACCGAGCTCGGTATACTGTGTCACGATCTCGTCGGTGCTTGGAAGGGTGCCCCCGAGATCCTCGGCCACGGGGCGCCAGCATTCGAGATTCGCGTCGAGCTTGGCGCGCAAACGGTCGGCGTCGAGCAGGTCGCCGATTCGAACGCCGCGTCGCGCGACTTTGTCTTCGTAGCAGGGGCCGATGCCTCTCTTGGTCGTTCCGATCGCGCCGCCCGACTTCTTTTCCCGGAGCCCGTCGATCAACTTGTGGTGGGGCAACACGACGTGCGCCCGCTGACTCACGAGAAGCCGGCCCTCGGTACCGACGCCCCGCTCGTTCAGGGTTTCGATCTCTTGCAGGAACACCGCAGGGTCGATGACGGTGCCTTGCCCGACGATACACCTGGTCTGCTCATGCAGGATGCCGGACGGGATCAGATGGAGAATCTGTTTCTCACCGCCAACCACCAGGGTGTGACCCGCGTTTGCCCCGCCGGCATATCGAACGACGAGGTCGGCGTATGGCGCATATAGGTCGACCACCTTGCCTTTGCCCTCGTCTCCCCACTGGGCTCCTACCACCACCACTGCACTCATGATTCGTTCCCAACTCGCGCCCAAGCGGACAACTCTCGGAAGAGCGCATCGCCTGGCTCAGTTCTGAGAGAGCGCGCACGGCCGTCCCGGACGCGCGTGAGCCGCCCGTTGCTGCGTTCCTGCCAAATCAACAGATCGTAGTCCCACGCCTTCGCGTACTGCTTGGCCTCGTTCTCGCTCTTGACCGCCAACACCGCAACGCGCGCGTCGCGCTTCCGCCAAGCCTCCGCTGTCTTGCGGCGCCGTGCGTAGCTGCCTCCCGCGACGACGACTCGCAGTGGTAGCTGATCGCGCAGCGAGACCCCGGCGTCGGAAAGCGCCCAAAGGACGTTGTCGACTTCGAAGGCGAAACCCGTCGCCGGTGCGGCTGCATCGTACCGGCGCAGCAGGTCGTCGTAACGACCACCCATGCCGAGTGGTTCCCCGGGTCCGGCGGCTAGGAGGGTCATGCTGACCCCGGTGTAGTAGCTGTGGCGCCGCAAGTCGCTGAGGTCGATGGCGACGCGGTCGCCCAGGCCCGCCGACTCCAGTCGTGCCACGACACGTTCGAGCTCATCGAGCGCGCGCTTCGCGTCCGCGTTGCGGAGCCGCCGACGCGCGTCTGCAATCACGGAGCGATCACCGTAGAGGTCGCAGAGCATAATCAGTCGTCTACGCTCCGCCGCGACAACGCCCGCGCCCTTGAGCAGCTTTTCGAGGTTGGTCGCATCCTTGGCGGCGAGCGTTTCGATGACGGCCAGCCGCGCCTCTTCGGGGACGTGGTCGAGCACCTCGGTGCCGATCTTCACTTGAGCGAGCTCGACCAGGAAGTCCTCGAGGCCCACGCCTTCGCAGGCGCGCACGGCCACTTCGATCACTTCGGCGTCCGCCTCCGGGCCCTTCACGCCGATGCATTCGATGCCGCACTGCAGCACTTGACGCTGCCTGCGTGCGCGCCCGCGCCGGCGCCGGACGATTGTTCCCTCGTAGCAGAGGCGCCAAGGCGCGGGACGGTCCTGGAGTCGTGTGGCAACGATACGGGCGATCTGCGGTGTGACGTCCGGACGCAGGAGTGCGACTTCGCCGGAATCAGGCTCGATGAATCGCACGAGGTCTCGCCGGTCGACGGTGCCGAGCCCGCGTTCGATCACCTCGGCGTACTCTACGGGCGGCGTCGTGACGCGCTGGTAGCCATGGCGATCGAACGTCTCCATCAGCCGCTGCCAAAGCAAGGTCCGCGTCATGGACGCAGGTGGCAGCAGGTCCCGCATTCCGCCCGGCGGGGTCATCGGCAACTCGGGAGCCGTGCTCTCGCGCTGCTTGGCACCCGGGGGGCGTCGCTTTCGCGCCGATGGGGGCATCTCAGAGCCTCAAGGTATGCACACTGCTGACGTAGTCGACGCCGCGAAGCGCGTCGAGCGCCTCGCTGCCAACGGTTGAATCGACGTTCCAAAGTGCCAGCGCTTGGCCTCTCTTCTCGTCGAGCCCCACCTGCATCCGCGAGACGTTGATCCCTTGGCTGCCGAGTAGGGTGCCCACCGATCCGATGACGCCGGGCCGGTCCTCGTTGCGCATGATGAGAATCGAGCCTTCCATGACGGCGTCAATCTCATAACCTTCGAGGCCGACGAGCCGCGGCTCTCCCTTGCGGCCGGGGGTGCCGGTCGCGGTGTGGATGCCCTTCTCACCGGTGACCGTCACGCGCACAGTGGTCGCGTACCGGTCGCTCGGCTCTTTGACCTCGGCGAGCCGAATACCACGTGCCTGCGCCTCGTACGGCGCGCTGATGGGATTGACCGGCTCTTCCAGATGCTGTTCGAGGAAGCCGGCCAGGGCCGCACGCGCGATCGGCGTGACGCCCAGCTCTCCGGCTTCGCCCGTGCAGGTCACTCTGAGCTCGCGGACGTCGACCGGATCGAGCTGACCGACCAGGCTGCCGAGCGCTCTGGCGACCTCGAGGTACGGTGTGAGCCGCTCTGCGGTTTCCTGTGGGAGCGCGGGGACGTTCACCGCGTTTGTGATGATCCCCTGCTGGAGATAGCTGACGGCTTGCTCAGCGATTTCGACCGCCACGCGCTCCTGTGCCTCCGAGGTCGACGCTCCGAGGTGGGGCGTGCACAACACGTTGTCGAGTCCGAGCAGAGGGTGGTCGGGATCGATCGGCTCTTTCCCGAATACGTCGAGGGCGGCACCCGCGATCTTTGCTTCGGTGATCGCGCGTGCCAGTGCCTCCTCGTCGACAATACCGCCGCGGGCGGCGTTGACGAGCAGGGCCCCGCTCTTCATTTTCTCGAAGGCCGCATCGTCGAACATGTTTTTCGTGTCAGGAGTGAGCGGCGCGTGAATCGTCACGAAATCGGCGCGCTTCAGTAGCTCGTCGAACTCGACCAGCTCGATGCCGAGCTCGGCGGCGCGATCGCTGCTCATCACGGGATCCACGCCGATGACCTTCATCTTCAGCCCCTGGGCGCGGTCGGCGACGATGCGACCGATGTTCCCCAGGCCGACGATACCGAGCGTCTTGTAGGCGATTTCGCGGCCCTGGAACTTGCTCTTCTCCCACTTGCCGGTGCGCATCGAAGCGACGGCTTGCGGAATCTTCCTGGCGAGTGAGGCGAGGAGGGTCAGCGCGTGCTCGGCGGTCGTTACCGAGTTGCCCGTCGGGGTATTCATCACGACGATGCCGCGTCGGCTTGCGGCCGGGATATCGACGTTGTCGACGCCGATGCCAGCTCGACCGACGACCTTCAGCTTGTGCGCTTCCTCGACGACCCGCGGGGTCACCTGGGTGGCGGACCGGATGATGAGTCCGTCGTATTCTCCGATGACGCTGCAGAGTTCGTCTTCACTCATGCCGGGGCGAAACTCGAGCTCGACGCCCGGGGCTTCACGCAGGACCCTGAGACCCGCCTCGGCGAGTTTGTCAGACACGAGAACACGTACGTTGGACATCGCTACTCCTATGGAATTCAGCCCCAAAAAGCCGGGCGCAGAGCTAGCAGCCGCCTATCGGTGGGTCAAGGAGCGGTGCCGCGGTTCACGCCCAGTGAATGGCGCCGAGGCTCAGCAGCAAGGCGGTCACGCGGTACCCCCGTTGAGGGTCGGTGTTGCCCGGCTGTTCCGCCACGAATTGCGCTACTTCCTCTACGGTGTGCGGTGTCTTGCAGAGCCGGAGCGCGGCGCGCAGGTCCTCGGGAAGGGCAGCGGTCGCCACGGCCGTATCGATCCGATCGGCTTGAACCACCGGATCCTGTCCCCGCTCTAGGATGAGTGTGCTCTCGAAGCCCGCCGCGATTCGCCGCTGCAGTCCGCGGTCGAGAATCTCCCAAGCGTCGAGGCTCAGGGGAAAGCCGCTGCTGGGCGGGTCGACCCCTTCGTAGAACGTCGCCGTGCCCGAGGCCCAGGTAAACAGGTCGAGAAGCTTCTCGCGGACCTGTTCTGCGATGTGCTGAAAGAGCTCCAGCGGTTCCACGAGTCCGAGGGCCACGAGGGTATCACCGAGCTTGCCTTCGAAGCGCGGCATCACCGCCAGCGCCATGTCGAGCTCGCTGCGGTTGATGACTCGCTTCTTGACGAGGTACTCGCCGAGTAGCTCACCGGCGAGATTGCTCGTGACAAATGCCGGCGCACCATTCTTCGTGTAGACCTCTTTGCGGACGCCACCCTGCTCGCAGAGCCAGAGGCCCGTGCGGCGTGTCACCAGAGTGCGGATCAGCGCAGCGACGAAGCCGCCGCCTTCAAAGTCCATGCTTCGATCCGCTTCTGCAGCGGACTCGACCCGTGTCGTCGTCGGCGTCATGCGCGACGCGGGGACGTGACGGTACAGATCCTTCACGGAGGACAACGGTTGGAAGTCCCCGCCTGCGATGCTGATATCGTCGTGGCCGTCGATCTGCCCCGTGGCGACCGACTCGACGATCTTGGCGTATGCAAGCGGCCCGACGGTAGCGCCGTTGGGCTTTCGGATCTTGTACTCCAGCGGCGTGACGTTCGTCGTGTTTGGGTGGCCGTCTGCGAGCACCATCGGCGTCGGCGGCATCGTCGACCCGGCCAACTCCCCGGCGGAGGTTCTACGGGTGCGGGTCTCCGTTGCGATGGATGCGACGATCGCGGCCAGCTCCGCGCGCAAGACCTCTTCGGGCCGGCTCTGCCAAGGTTCGAGAGCTGCCCAAAACGCGCGCGCTGTGGGAGGGCGTTCCTCGACATTCATCGAGAGTGCGTTGAGGATCACCGCCCCAAGCCCCTCGGGGATCTGCGGAAGGAACTCGACGAACGGATGCACCTCTGCATCACGAATCGCGAGCAGTACCGCGAGCTCGCTTCCACCGGCGAATAACGGCCGCCGCATGAAGAGCTCCGCGGCGATGACACCCGTCGAGAAGAGGTCAGCGCGCTGATCCACATCTCCGCCCGAGACCTGCTCTGGCGCGAGATATCCGAGCTTGCCGTTCGCGCGGGCCACCGTGTCCGCGTCGAATGCGTTGGAGCCGGCGCGCGCGATTCCAAAGTCCGCGATCTTCACATCGCCATGGATCGAGATCAGGACGTTGGACGGGCTGATGTCGCGATGCACGATTCCGAGCGCGGAGCCGCCGCCATCACTCGCCGTGTGCACAGCCTCGAGGCCGCTTAGAATCTGACGGACCAGGTAAACGACGAGGTCGTGTTCGAGCCTCTTGCTTTCGAGCGTGAGCCGACGATTGAGACGCCACAGATCGCAACCTGGGACGTATTCGAGCGTCAGATACGGCTGGCCTTCGATCTCACCGTGGCCGAGCACATGCACCACGTTGGGATGGGTGACGTGGCCCGCCAGCCGCGCTTCTTCGGCGAACATCTCCTGTGCGTTGGACTCGTCCGCGATGTGCGGGAGCATTCGTTTGAGAACGACGACACGCGGTTCACCGACCGCGCGCGGCTCGAGCGCACGAAACACTTCCGCCATCCCCCCAACTGCAATACGGTCGACGAGCGTGTAGTCGCCCAAGGGGGTGTTGGGCGGTGGCGCCGATGGCGGTGACGTCGGTCTTGGCACCTCTGGATTGTAACGGTGCCAACGGAAAATATCGATATTAGGGCAACAAATTTCACAGAATTTCGGAGAATTCCACGACCGACCCAGGTTCCGGGGAGGCGAGCCGTGCGCTACCCCACAAATCCTCGATCATGCAGTCCGCAGGCAGCACCCGGACGCCCCGGCGCTCAGGCGCGTGGTCGATGCCCTCGGGAGGCGGGCCAAACGGGAGATGCAGCCGGGCCTGTGGAGGGCCGCTTCGTCGCGGCAGGCAGGCTGTTGGGGTCCGCGCCGATCCAAAGGCTTGACGATTTCGCGTTGGCCAGGGATATAGGCTTCCGCTACGCGAACGCCGTTTGGGTGTTGTTCGTCAAAAAGTGACGAACCGGCTTGTGTGGCCCTCGCGCTTCGTCTACATGGCGGCCGGTCGTTTAGAGGACTCAAGAGAAAACGCAGCATGCAGATTTTCCCCCGCGAGTTGAACAACTTGCCCCTCGCGCTGGCACTCGTGGCCGGTGGTCTCGGGGCGGGCGTGTTCGTGTTGTTCTGGGTCTACTTGACCCCCCCCAACCTCCAGGTTGGCTACACGCCGAAGCAGCCCGTCGAATACAGTCACCGCTTGCACGCCGGCGAGCTCGGACTGGACTGTCGCTATTGCCACTCCCAAGTCGAGCGCGCGCGCGAAGCCATGGTGCCGCCGACGCAGACCTGCATGGGTTGCCACGCGCTGGTGCGAACCGAGTCGGCGAAGCTCGCACCGGTACGGGAGAGCTGGGAGACCGACGAGTCGATCGCATGGGTTCGGGTCCATCAGCTTCCGGACCATGCTTTCTTTGATCACAGCGCTCACTTGAACGCAGGGGTCGGCTGTGCGTCGTGTCACGGCCGCGTCGACCAGATGGAGACGGTGGGAGTCGTCGCCCCGATCGCGATGCAGTGGTGCCTGGAGTGCCACCGCAACCCCGAGCCGCACATCCGACCGAAGAGTGAGATCACCAATATGAAGTGGGAAGCCGATGAGGCTTGGGTCGCGCAGCGCGCAGCCGTTGCCTCCGTCCTCAATCCACCCGAGCATTGTTCGGGGTGCCACCGATGACCCGTAGAAAAGCATACGAGCTGAACCCTGGTAAGGGTCCGACGATGTGGCGGACACTCGAAGACAAGAACAGCAGCCCGGAAGAGTTGCAGACGCTCGCCCAGGAAGAGCAGCCGGGCGGTTCCGTCACCGACCTGTTGAGCCCGAAGGCGTTGGTGTCGCGTCGTTCGTTCGTGCAAGGCTCTTCGATCGCGGCGCTGGCCGCAGGCGTGCAGGGCTGTATTCGGCGGCCCGAGAACGAGATTCTGCCGTACAGCAAAGCGCCGGAATATTTGGTGCCAGGCATTGCTTCGCATTTTGCGACGGTCACCGCGCGCGGGCGTGATGCGCTCGGGGTCGTGGTCACCAGCCATGAGGGGCGTCCGACCAAGGTCGAGGGCAACGCGCAGCACACGCGGAGCTTTGGCGGCACCGACGTTCGCGCTCAAGCGTACCTGTGGGACCTCTATGATCCGGATCGTTCCCAGTCACCTGCCCAGCGTCACGGCGGTGCGCTTGCGAACGCGACCGACGCGGACTTCGACAAGGCATTGAAGGCGCTGTTCAAGAAGCACGAGAAGGACAACGGCGCGGGCCTTCGTTGCCTGGCACCGATTTCCAACAGCCCATCCTTCCGACGAATGCGTCAGAGGGTGGTGGAGAAGTTCCCTAAAGCACGTTTCCACACGTACAGCCCGATCAACGACGACAACGCACGCGACGGTGCCCGGATGGCGTTGCAGGGTGTGCCCAGCCTTCCGCTCTACGACCATGCGAAACCGATGGTCACGCTGTCCCTTGGGGCCGACTTCTTAGGCTCCGAGGCGGGAGCTGTGGCTGCCGGCCGACGATTTGCCAGCACGCGCGCCATCACGTCCCCGAACGCACCGATGAGCCGCCTCTACGTCGTGGAGTCGAATTTCACCGTTACTGGCAGCATGGCCGACCACCGGTTACGCATGCCACAGGCTGACATCGAATGGTTTGCTCGGGTCTTGGCGCTCGCCCTGGCGGGCCGCGGGGTGAGCAGCCTCAAACCGATCACCGACCTGCTCCAACGAGGCATGGGCGACGTGGACCCGGCGGCGTTGGATCTCGCGTGGTTGGACGCTGTCGCCGACGACTTGCTGAGTAACAAGGGCCGCTCGATCGTGATTGTGGGCGCCGCTCAGCCTCCGCGCGTCCATGCTCTGGCCATTGCGCTCAACGGCGCGCTCGACAACTTTGGCAACACCACGTTTTTCGGGCCCAGCATCGACCCTGATGACCCTCCCAGTCGTACGGGCATCGCCGAGCTGGCGAAAGACGCTGAGACGATTTCCTCGCTCCTCATTCTGGGCGGCAACCCCGTGTACGACGCGCCTGCGGACGTGAAGTTCGCCGATCTCCTTGGCAGAGAAGGGCTCACCTCACTGCATCTGGCGACTCATCGCAACGCGACTTCGGAGCTCTGCTCGTGGCACGCGCCACTCCCTGACGAGCTCGAGGCGTGGGGGGGCCAGCAGGCCCTGGACGGCTCGGTCGCGATCCAGCAACCGCTGATCGCGCCCCTTTACGGTGGACGAAGCGAGATCGAACTGCTGGCCACGTTGGCTGGCGAGGAGACGACCCAAGGGCACGACATCGTTCGAGAGACCCAAGCGAGCCAGGTCAACAAGGATACGAAGGCCCTTCTCGACCTTGGACTTTCGCCCACGGACTGGAGCGCCGACGCCATTTGGCGGCAGGCCCTGCATAGTGGCGTCTTGTTGGGCGGCGCGCAGACGAGACCGACGGTGAACGTCGCCGCGATCGCCGCAGGGCTTCTAGTCTCCGGGGGACGGAAGGCCATCGGCCGGGAGAACCTCGAAGTCAGCTTCGAGCCGGATCCCGCGCTGTGGGATGGCGAGCACGCCAACAACCTCTGGTCGCTCGAGCTGCCGAGCCCCATGACGAAGATCGTGTGGGACAATGCCGCGCTCGTCTCACCTGCCACTGCCAGGGCGCTCGGTGTAAAGAACGGTCAGATGCTTCGTCTCACGAAGGGCGAGGCCAAGGTCGAGATTCCAGCTTGGATCGTTCCCGGGCACGCGGATTTCTGTGTGACGCTGACACTTGGCTGGGGACGCACCGCGGCGGGCCGCTACGGCAATGGCAAGGGCTTCGATGTGAACCCTTTGCGCTCCTCCGACGGCATGGATTCCGCCGGTGGCGTGACTGTCGAGCCGCTTCGCGAGGTATACACGCTGGTTCAGACCCAAACGCACGATCGCATGGAAGGCCGACCCATCGCAATCGATGCGACTCTGGAGCAGTACAAGAAGGAACCCGACTTCGCGTCGTACCGGGCGGTCGACCCGGTGAGCACGCCGCCCTTGTGGAAGCAGCAGGATTACAGCGAGGGTCACCGGTGGGGTATGGCGATCGACCTCAACGGATGTACCGGGTGTAACGCCTGCGTCATCGCC
>JAUXFZ010000070.1 GCA_030622585.1 Myxococcales bacterium | reverse complement strand
GCCGTTTGCCATTCGTCTGGGAGGCGCCCTGCACTATCAGGACGGCGGAAGGACCCAAGGCAGCGTTCCGGTAAAAGTAGCCATAGGCACGGTCGACGTTTCGGTGCGAGGCAATGGCTGGAGTGCCCTGTTTTCGGCCACGGTGGGCCAAGACAGCACCGATGCAGCCGAGACCAACGAGGCGGGCGAGCTGATCTCAGGGGGCGTGACGCTCATGGGCGGCTACTTCGTGTTGAAAGACCTCCAGGTGTTCGGACAGTACAGCGTCGTGCCGAAGCCTAGGATTCAAGGCAGCCTGCCTCCGGGGGTGCCGGCCGAGCTCCTGAACGCGCCGAGCAACTTTCAGGCGTTCGGCGTGGGCCTGTCGTATTTCGTCATCCCAGGCCACGACAACGTGAAGGTATCGAGCGATTTCCAGTATTTCTTGGGCCGCGAGCGCGGCAGCACCGTGCCGTTTTCGCCTCTGAACTCGATCCAGCCCAACGACGACGGCAGTCAGTTTGCGTGGCGCATTCAGCTGAGCGCGGTGTTCTAGACCCGGGCGCCAATTGTAGGAGTCGAGGCCGGCCTATCGAAGCCATGCTGGGCGAAGTGACCACGCAACGCCGCGTTGAGCTCCGCCGCTTTTTGAAAGGTCACCCCATGCCCGGCGTCATCGAACCGCAGCACTTGGGAGTTGGCAATGCGTGAGGCCAGCCGGTCGGTCTGCGACGGCCGAATCAAGATGTCTTTGCCAGGGCGAACGAGAAGCGTCGGCAACGCGATTTGCGAAAGGCGCGACTCCGTCGAATGTCTCCACACCGCATAGAGCTGGCCGAGGATGGTGCGAAGGGCGGGCGGATGCCCCAAACGCACATCGAGATGCGCGCGGATCGCCTCGGGCCCTATCGACTCGAGGAACTCGTCTGGATAGAGCAAGCGAGGCAACGAACGCATGCGATGCTCCGAACCTCCAAACAGGCCCTGAAAAAAGAGCCTCAGTCCGCGTGAAGTGGGCAAGGACCGAAACGACCCGCCGCCGTGTGTCGCGATCAAGGTCAAGCTCCGGCACCGGTCCGCAAAACCGAGCCCGAGTTCCTGAGCGATCATGCCGCCCATCGACACACCGACGATGTGGGCTTGGTCCCACGAGAGGTCGTCCAAGACCCGGACCGCGTCCTCGGCCATGGCTGGAATCGTTCGAAAGAACGAACCGCGGTCGCTCTGGCCGACCCCCAAATTATCGTAGTGGCAGCAACGATGGTCACCCTGGAGCTCGTCCACCTGCGGTCCCCAGACAGCGCCGGGCATCCCGAAGCCCATGATGAAGAGGACGGGAGGGCCCTGCTGCCCGAACCTTTGGTACGACAGGCGAGGCGCCGTTCCGGTAAGATGCTGACTCACAGGTCTTGGCCGTAGTAGCGAATGGTAGGGTACGCCAGCGCGATGTCGTCGTTCTCGGCGAAGCGTTCGAGTATCTGCTCCCAGAGCTGTTGCTCGGTGCCGCGGCGCGTCTTGGGCTTCGTCATGTAGCGCACGGTGAGCAGCACGCCGCTGTCGCGAACCGTGGTGTACACGATCGGCGTGACCTTTCCCGAGTAGATCAGGTACCGCGATGCCGCCTTCCGCACCTGGCGCTCCACTTCCTCGGCGACGACGAAGGCGTCTTCATCGACGATGTCCTCGAGAATCGATTTGGCCTTCTTCCAATCGCTTTCGAACGTGATGAGCACTGGGATTTCGTGCCAAATGTACTCGAAGCCCTTGTTGAAGCTCGCCGTCGCGGCTCGCAACACCTTGCCGTTCGGTACTTGCACGATCCGTCCGGTGCTCTGGTCGGCATCGACCCAGTTGCCGATTTCGAGCAGGCTAAATTGGAACAACCGAATATCGATCACATCCCCGGCGATGCCCTCTATCTCGATGCGGTCGCCAACCTCGAACGGGCGCCGCAGGATGATGAAAAGAAACCCAGCGATGTTGGCAATGGTGTCGTGCAAAGCCACCGCCAGCCCGGCGCCCAAAATGCCGGCGAAGGTGGCGAGCCGTTCGAGGCCCGCAAACCAGATCACCCCCAAGAAGATGACCATCAGGATGCCGATCACGGAGGTGACCCCGCGGCTCCAGCTGTATCGCTGCCTGACGTCTGTGACGCGCCTCAGGATCACCCGCATGATGGCGGACCGGACCAGCAGAAAGAACAACACGACCACTAGGGACTTGAGGACCTTGATCTGCGTCTCGGGCATCATCCCAAGCCAGGTCGCGCCGTCGGTCATGAAGCTCTCCACGCCGCTAGCCTACCGCCCGGCTCCCCGCGAAGCGAGAGAAAGGAGCGCTAGCCAAGCAGCACCTCGCCCGCACCGCGGATGGCGCGAACCGCACCTGCCTCGAGGATTCTCTCTCCGTTCACGAAGACCTCCTCGACGCCCGAGGGCGCAGCGTCCCCCGTCTTGTTGGTGCCGTCTTTGACCGCGTCCCAGTCGAATACGACGACGTCGGCGGCGTATCCCTCTTTGATGAGCCCTCGCTTGCTCAGCCGGAACCGCGCGGCGGCCGAGCCAGTCATCTTGCACACCGCCTCCTCGAGCGAGATGTTGCCGCGCTCCCGCGCCCTGCCGAGAAACCTCGGGAAGGTGCCGTACGCGGCAGGGTTTTGGTGCCCGCCCGGCTCCGGCCACGAATCCGAGGCGAAAATCGCTGCCGGGTGTTGCAT
Organism: Myxococcales bacterium; assembly: GCA_030622585.1. Taxonomy (GTDB): domain Bacteria; phylum Myxococcota_A; class Polyangia; order Polyangiales; family Houyiibacteriaceae; genus SG8-38. The sequence goes on along the minus strand of JAUXFZ010000070.1, from coordinate 6,122 downwards.
GAGCCGATCGATGATCTCGTCGTTGTAGTACTCGTGGAAGAGCCCCCGCGCCTCGACACTGCTCTTGTCGAGAATGTCGAGCATCGTGTCGAAGTTGGACTTGCCCACCCGCTTCGCGATATCCGGAATGAACCGACCGTTGTGCTCGTCGTACTCCTCACAGCATGCGTTGGTGATTTGCATCTGCGGATAACCAAAGCCGACGAGGTGGAACCCGACGTCGGCTTCGACACGCAGGCGCGCACGGGCCAGCGGGCTACGTAGCGCGCCCGGCATGCGTGCCATGAACCACTCGGGAAGCAGCGTATTGAGCAGCGTCGCCCCACACCGATACGGAAACATGTCGAAACAAACGTCGACACCGTCGGCGATGGCACGATCGAAGAGGTCGACAGCCTCGTCCACCGTCTTCCAGGTCCGCGTCCCGACGAAGATCAGGTGCGAGAATTGAAGCCGGACCCGAGTGCGCCGAGCCAAGCCAAGCATCTCGTCGATCGCCTTGAGATTGTGCGCGCGGCCGAATGGAACCATGGGGTACGTCCCCGAAAACGAGGAGTAGGCCTTGGCATGAACGGTCAGTATCTTGTCGTGCCGCTTCACGAGACGGGCAACCTCGTCGAGCTCGTCGAGCTTTGCAAAGACGCCGGGCTTGTACTGCAGCCCGAGCGACACGCCCGCCGCCCCCTCGCTCAGGGCGCTGTCGAGGAGCCCGAGCATCTGCGCGTGCTCGCCTTCGGTCAACGGCCGCGCCTCGAACCCCGACAACGAAGTTCGCGCCGCGCCGTGGCCGACCAAGTGAAGGAAGTTGTGGGTCAGCCCGATCTCGTCGAGAACCTCGCGGTACTCGGCGAAGCTGTTCCAATCGAGGTGCTCGCGCCCCGCTTTGAACAACGAGTTTTCGATGAGATCCCGGTGCTTCGTCTCGGGCGCAAACCCGAACGGACTGAATCCGCAGTTCCCGGCGACAAACGTCGTGACCCCCTGCGCGGTGAACGAATCGAAGTGATGGGGGTCACCGCTCGCGGAGAAAAAATCCATGTGCGAGTGGGCATCGATGAAACCCGGCGCGATGACCTTGCCGGCGCAGTCGATGGAGGCCCCCGCTTCGTCGGGAAGGTCGCCGATTGCGGCGATCCGTCCGCCTTCTAACAAGACACTGCCGCCCCGTGCCGGGCCTCCCGTGCCGTCGACGATCAGCCCACCGCGCAGAAGCATTTTTCGGTCCTGTGAGTTCGTTCCCATCTACGACGATCGCTTACATCAAACGCGCGTTGTCGCGCAAAGCCTTTCGGGCCTGCACGAGCGGCCCGGAATCGGCTATCGTGCGTTCGACTATGAGCGTACGGGGGAGAAACCACTTTCGAATTGTACTGACCGGCGGTCCCGGAGGCGGAAAAACCACGGCCGCGGACTTGTTCCGCCGGGAGATCGGCGAGAAGGTAGTCATCGTGCCCGAGACGGCGACGATGTTGTTCATGGGCGGCTTTCCCAGGGTGAACGCAACCCAAGGCCGCACCGCGACACAGCGAGCGATCTTCCACGCCCAGGTAGCGCTCGAGGATGTGCAGGGCGCGCTCTACCCTGGCCGTGTGCTGCTCTGCGACCGCGGCACCATCGATGGCGCCGCGTTCTGGCCGAACGACGCGCCCCAAGGCTTCTTCGAAAGTCTCGATACGAGCCTCGAACAGCAGCTCGAGCGCTACGACGCGGTGATCTTTTTCGAGTCCGCGGCCGTCGGGAACATCTCGATTGAGGGGGGCAACCCAGCGCGCACAGAGAGCAACGAGGAAGCCCGGGAGCTGGACATGCGGCTCCGGGAGCTGTGGTCAAGACACCCGAGTTTCCACTTCGTCCCGCATTCTGCTTCGTTTTTCGCAAAGCTTCAGAACGGTCTCGGGCAGCTCCAGCACATCATCGACGACGCGGGCTGGCTGCACCCTGACTCATAAAATGGCACCGATAACCCATCTATACTAAACGAGGGTGCATGGGGATGCTTCGACTGCTCGCGCTTGCGCTACTCGCCACCTCCGCGACCGGCTGCATCAGCCAGATGAAGACCGATATCGCGGACAACCAGCAACGACTCGACTCGCTCGAAGAAGACCTCGAGGTCAAACGAAGAGCGCTCGAAGAGGCACTCGCCGAGGCGAGCCGGATACTTCGCCGCAACAGCGCCGATCAGGGGCTGCAGATCGAACAGATTCAAGAGCGTCTGGCCATGATGGAAGGCCTGATCGCCGAGCTTCGCAATCAGAGCTCGGGGGCGAGTCAAGCTCAGGCCCAGCGAAGCCTCGAGCTCCAGCGCCGGCTGAGCGAAGTCGCGCGCGCCGCTGGCATGGATGTCGCTCTCGGCGCCGGAGAGATTCCCAAGAGCAAGAGCGCGCACTGGGAAGCGCTCACGAAGTCCTATCGCATCAACAAGCACTCGTACACACGTGCCCTCGGCAGAGCGTACGTCGAGCGCTACCCAAAGGACGATCATGCAGACAACGCGCAGTACATGATCGGGTCGAGCTACCTGAGACAAGGGCAAGCGGCGGCGGCACTCGGGGAGTTTCAGAAAGTTCTGTCGACGTACCGCAAGGGCGACGCGCTCGACGAGACGCTCTACGACATGGCGCAAGCGTTTCTAGAGGTGCGCTCGTGCAACGACGCGGGCACGGCGCTGAAGGCGCCCCTCAAGAATCACAAGAGCTCCCCGCTCTTCTCGAAAGCAAAGAGGGAACTCCGAAAGGTGCGCGACCTTGGCCCCGCCGACTGCGACGACCGCTAGGGCGCGGTGAGGTAGATTGGGGAGGACCAGGCGCGCTCCTGGCTCATCGACAGGCAGTCTTCGTCGAAGGGAACGCGATAGTCGCCGTAGCAGGGTTCGCACACGTCGCCGTCACATCGGAGGAGACCCGCATTCACCGCAGGTGTTGGCTCCTGAATTGCGCGAACATAGTAAAGCACTTCGCGCCCCGCCGACGGGTACCATGGGTCGTCGAATTCGACCTCACAGACCTCGGCGCCGGCTGGACACGGAATCGTCAGCCAAGGGTCCTGAACCAGCTGCTCGACGGCCTCGGTCTCTTTCATTTGCCGCCCGATACGCACGACCTCGATGCGCGTGATGCGCCTGCGTTGGTCGGAGGGTCGGTAGCACTCGCCCGCGCATATCCGATCGACTCGCTCGGCCCCAAGCGCCTCGACCACCTCGTCGGGACAGCCGGGGAGCTGAGTGAACGCGCCCGCCGCGCGAACTCGAAATTTCGGCGTTCCCTCGAAATCGATCTGGCTGCCCATCGGCACGCGCTCCGTGGCCGCGTTGACGAGATCAAACCACAGCAAGATGCGGTCCCCCGACGTTCCGTAGACCTCTCGCTCGAACAGCGCCTGCCAAATCGCATCGCGTGTTCGCTCTTTGGCATGTACGGCGACGAGCCCGCCGGTGAGAAAGAAAGAAGCCTGACGCTCCAACCACACTCGACGGAACGGCGGCTTGGCGCTCACCGACTCTGGGGAAATCTCCACCGAGCGGCTCGCCTTCGCAGGGTCACCGAACAAGACTTTCTGCCATTCTTCAGTGGAAGCTCCACGCGCATCGGTCATCTTTCGGCGCTCGTACTCCTTGTAGCCGGTGCCGGGCCGAGCCGAGTGGTTGTCGCTCGACGCGATGAAGCCGAGCGTCGCATGGCGAGGCTCCGCGGGGTCGTCGAAGTTCCCGCGCGACAGAATGTACTGCATGGAGCCGCCCGGACGATAGGAAAAGCTCGGGTCGAAGCAGTCCGTGCATTGGCCGCAGTTGCCCCACTCGGTGACGTCGGTACCCGGGAGCGTCAGGTGCCCGGCGACCCCGACCCTGACATAGTTCTGCCGCGCCGCCTCGGCCCGTTCGTCGCATTCTTCGGACAACGGGTTGTCACAACGGCTTCGAATGATCTCACCAGCACGCCAACAACAGGGCTCATATCCCTCGGTGGGTTCCGGACAGACCGGTCCGTCCTCGCCCTGCTCGACAGCCCGAAACGTTCGGTACTCCTCGGAATTGCCATGTCCCGAGAACACCTCGATCAGTTGCTGCCACTTCGGGTCGTCGTGTTTCGCCTGGAGTTGCTTGTCGTAGAGGTAGCCGGGTGGCGTGTAGAAGCCCCAGGTGGTGCCGTGCGGAATCACCATGGAGCTCACGCCCCACTCCCCGAGCTTGCGGAAGAGCGCATCGGGCGTCGCCGCAACCTCCCGACAGGCGGCCGGAAGATCCGGTGAGGCGACGCCCTCCGGGCAATCATCGACGCGAGCGATCTCGAGAACCTGCGCTGCGACGTCGTTGTAAGGCTGCTCGTTCGGGAATGCTCGGAAGGGAATCGACAGGTTCGCGGTGATGGTGTTCATGTCGGACATCGCTTCCGCAGCGAGGCCCGGCGCCGCAATGGGACGCGCGGGAAGCTGTTCGTCCCCGGTGTCCTTGAAGATCACGTTTCTGTGGCCGTAGTGGGTCGCCGGTGTCGTGCCGATCTGCGTCCATTCAAAGCCGGTGAAGGCCACCAGGTCCGGCTGCTCGCTCTCGGAGTCGACCGCGTTGCACTCACGAATCGACTCCCGAATCATTTCCCATGTACGGGGCGTCAGCGCCTCCGCGTGATCGGTGAGCGCGTAGAAATCGAGCTGCGAGCAGAAGCGAGCGAAGTCACACGCGTCGGCAGGCGGATGTACGCCCTCGCCGCCCATCAACGGGAGGCTCCATTGAAAGGCGTCGACCGACAAAGTGGAGTGCACGTGAAGGTCGCCAAACAGCACCCGCCCCTCCGAGCCTTGCACAATGGCGCGCTGCCTGTCCTCGCGCGCATTCGAGATAGCAGCGTCGAGTGGAGTCGCCGTGATCTCCCCGTCCGTCTGCAGGTCGCCTCCTCCGAGCACGACCCAGGAAACGACCACAAGCAAGGCGAAGAACGCCACCGTAACGAGGCACCCTCGCTTCCAAACCGACATCGCGTCGGACCATAGTGGCGTGTCACCGCCAAGCCAAGTGGCTTGTGCGGCTCAGGGGCCCCAGCGAACGGTTTCCGCTTTGCCCGCGATCACTTGGTTTTGGTCCAGGCCGTCTTGCCCTGAGAGGTAGACTCCGGGTGAGCCGCGTCGATTCGACGAAAACGCGATCAATCGGCAGTCGGGAGAGAACGCTGGGTCCTTGTTGTCACCCTGACCTTGGGTGAGGCGCTGGTACTCCTGCGTTTCGGGGTTGACCGTGAAGATGTCGAAATTCTGGTCGCGTCCACTGAAGGCAATGAGCGGCTGCTTCGGGTCCTTGCACCAAACCGGTGTCTGGTTGTGATTCCCGCGAAACGTGACGCGCTTCAAGTTGGTTCCATCGATCTTCATGGTGAAGATCTGGGGACTGCCATGACGATTCGACACGAACGCGAGCTTTCCGCCCGGTCCACAGGTCGGGCTGATGTCGATGCCGCGACTGCGAGTCAGGCGCCGCAGCCCCTTGCCATCGAGGCCCGAGCTGTAGATCTCGTAGTTGCCAGATCGCGACGAGGAGAAGTACATGCGGTCGCCGCAGATCGCGGGCGCCATGGTGATGCCCTTGCCACCAACGACTCGCTTGCCGCCGACCCGCGTGTTCGTGATGAACATCCCTACCTTGGTCATGCGCGTGTACCAAATCGCGCCCTTGCCAAACGAGGGAAGCATCGACACGCCTTGACCGCTCGACACCTTTCGGACGCCGTAGCCGTCCATGGACGCGGCGTAGACACTCTTGTGTCCGGGTCCATGCTTCCGGGCGAATGCGATCTCGGTTCCGAATGGCCCATACATCCCGGTGACGACCCCGATGACCTCATTGACGAAGGAGTGCATCCACTTGCGAAGCTCGGTGCCCGGCCCGCGGTACGTGCGACGCAGTACGGGCACGCCACCCCCGCTCGATTGGTAGAAGCGCAGCTCGACCATGAGCGCAGCCTCACTGCCGAACACCTGGCCTTTGATGACCCCGTTGGCGCCCAGTATCGCCCACGCGCCGAGGTCGACCCCGAGGCCCGAGCTCGCGTAGTCGTGTCGAACCGATTGCGGACCGATGACACGAAACGCCGGCATCAAACGAAAATCGTTTCGTAGGACGCCTCCGGCGTTTG
>JAUXFZ010000358.1 GCA_030622585.1 Myxococcales bacterium | reverse complement strand
GATCAAGGCAATCGAATGCATGTCCGGTCTATCCCCCGAGGCGCGGGCCGTCGGCAGTGCGCGCCGCGCTCGTCTGCACGCAGAACTGGGCGATCAACCGGGCTACGAACAAGCGTCGCGCGATGCGTATTCGGAGCCGCGTCTAGGCGCCTACGTGCACGCATGGCAGCTCTTGATGACGACCGACGCCAAGGATGGAAGCCCGGTCCAGCGATTGCTGGGAACGATGTCCGACGAAGCGGCGAGCGTTTCGTCGAGGATGGTGCGCGCTGACGATGCGGCCCGCAGCGGGGACGGCGCGGCGTTCGTCGCTGCACTGCAGCGCGAGCTCGATGAGTCTCGGGACGATCTGGCTGCTGCGGCAGCCCTGGCGATTGCCGAAGTAGCCGACGCCACCGGCGTAACCAACCGCCGAACGGCATTGCTGCGCGCGGAGCAACGCGCCCCGGCCAACCCGTGGATCGGCAGAGCCCTCCTTCTCGACGACGAGGATCTCGCGCGTCGCGCACGACGATGGACGGACGAAGGCAGGACCAGCACCGGAGCGCGGAGCGCGTTCGCCTTCACGATGGCCGCGCGGCTCGCGGCCCCGGGCACGGAGGCGGCGATCAGCGCATGCGAGGACGCTTTGAAGGAGCAGGCCGACTACTGGCCTGCGTTGTGGGAGCTCGAGGACAACCTGGGTTCGCCGGACGCCCGAGCCGCCAGCGCCGCCACACAGGCTCGACTCGACCCGGCAGAATCCGTGTCGGGCGCGCTACGCGCAGTCATGTGGACGCCCTCCGTCGATGATGGGGACGAACGTTTGGCGCGCGCCAGAGCGGCGCTGAACCCCGAGTCTCCCGACCCGCTCCTCGTCGAACACCTGTTCGAAGCCGCCGGAAGCGCCACCGAGGCGGGGGGGGACCTCATGGTCGCAACCGCGCGGCAACTGGACCAGGTTTCGTACCTCGATCGGGCCGCCACATCGTACCGCTCGGCCGGTCTTCCGGGTCGCGCGGCCAAGGTGCTCCGAGATGCCTCCTTGGCGAGTCCAAACGACGTGGCGATTCGAGTACAACGAAAGGACGCAGAGCTTCACGCCTCCGAGTTCGCGCGCCTGGCCGACGCGGCAATGCGGCGCGCACGCGAGGCCACGGACGACACAGAACGGCTCGGCGCGTTTTGCGCCATGGCCGATGTCGACAGGCTCGCTCGGCGCGACATGCAAAGCGCGCGACTTTCCCTGCAGTCGATCGCCGAGTTGCGCCCGGACCACATTCCCACCGCCCGCGCTCTCGAATGGGACGCGCTTCGCGAGGACGACCCCGAACGCATCCGCTCGAGCACACACCGGCTCGCGCAAGCCTTACCCGCCGACTCTGCAGACCGGCTCGCGCGGCACAGGCTGCTTGTCGAGCTCCTCAGGTCGGACCCCGACACCACCCAGGCCGATGTCGACCGGCTCCTGTGCAGCATTGACGACGCGCTCGAAGCCGACTCAGGCTTGGCGAGGCAGGTGCTTGGTGCCGCGTACGCGAAGGGAGAATCCCTGCTCGGCTTGCAGGCGCTCATCGCCCTCGGAACGGCCCTCGACGATGACCTCGGGCGCGGCGCGCTCGCGCTCGACGCCGCCCAGATGCTACAGCAATTGGGGGACTCGGAGCGAGCGCTCGAAGTGTTGGACGCCGCACCGAGTCACCCGTTGGCGCGCGAAGGGAAAGCCCGCTTACTGCACGGGGCGAAGCGATGGGAGGAAGCGGCCATGACTTATCAGGACGCCGCAGTAGGTGCGAAAGATTCCCGCCGCGCTGCGTCCCTATGGCGGGAAGCCGCCTGCATCTTCGAGGAGAAGCTCGAAGATGAGGGGCGCGCCGTCGATGCGTGGGTCGCCGCGGCAGATTGCGACCTCACCTACCTCGATGTCTACCGGCGCCTCGCCGCCCTCTACCGCCGCCAAGGTCGACTCGACTCGCTCGGCGCCCTCACCGCTGCGCGTATCGACGCGGGCGCCGACACCCCGACGCTCGTGGGGCTCCTGCTCGAGCAGGCTCGCGAACGCCGCGAACGCGGTGATGTTCAGGGCGTCACCGATGCGTTGGATGAGTGCCTGGAACTCGACCCCCACCACTTCGCAGCGCTTCAGGAGCTCGTAGACACCCACCGTGCCACGGAGAACTGGCAAGGCGCGGCCGAGGCGCTGATTCGCATCGCGCGTTTGAACCGCAGCACCGACGAGCAGATTTGGGCATTTTCGCAGCTCGCGGAAACGTACGATGTGCATCTTCAGGATCTTCCGCGCGCCGAAGCCTCCTTGCGACAGGTCACAAAGCTCGCGCCGACGCATATCCAAACGCTGGACCGCCTCGCATCCGTGCTCAGCCGCCAGGGTAAGGCTCCCGAAGCCGCAAGACTGCTCGAAGAGCTCGTTCGGCGAGCTGACAGCGACGCCACGGACCGTGACTATCGCATTCGACTAGCGCGCGCCATCGAGTCCGCCGGACAAGCACGACAGGCCGAGCTGATGCTCGAGAGTCTTCGGGCCGGGCAACCGACCGAACCCGACGTGATCCTCGCTGTCGCGGACTACTACCAACGCCAGGGCGCCGGCCCCGCCGAGGCGATGCACTTGAACCGCGCGGCCAGCGACCTGCGGGCCGCCATCGATTCGAATCCGGGCGACGAAGGCCTGTGGACGACGCTGGTGCGGGTGCTCAAACGGCGGCTGGGCGCTGGGCCTGCGTCGTGCGCAGCCAGTGCAGCCATCGCGGTGGGCCATCCAGCCTCACTGTTCGAAGGCGACGCCACTCCGCGCGCTGAAGCCTTCGGGGAAGCCAAGGTCCCGTTGTCGAGTGTCGTCGACACCATCGTGGCGCCGCTCGGTCTGCCGCAAACCGTCCAGCGCCTCTTTGCGTTGTGTGAGCACTCGTTCGACAAAGTGTTGCCTTTCGACGCCAGCGCATGGCGCCTTCGCCGGCCGGCTGCGCGGCACCGGGGACTGGTCGAAGAAGCCGGCGCCATCGCCGAAGCCCTGGGCGTCAGCGAGCCGCGCTTGAGAGTGACGCCCGTCGCCCCCGCTGCCTGCATGCCCATCGCCGGGGACCCGCCAACCATCGTCGTCGGAGAGAACCTTCACGAAGTGACCAGTCCACGGGAACGGGTGTTCCTATTCGCACGGGCGCTCAAAGTCGCGAGCAAGCACCTCGCGCCGGCGCTGCGAGCCCGACCGGAGGACCTCGACGTGGCTTTGCTCGCTCTGCTGCAGGGTCACGCGGCGAGCCGCGAACAGGGGCCTGAACCCCGGCAGATGCAGGACCTACGAAAGAAACTGCTGAAGGCGGTGCCCCGACGCTGGCGGGATGAGGTCGAAAGCTTGGTGCTCGAATTGGAGGGAAACAGCGGGTTTCCCACGCGAGCGGTTCCATTCGCCATCTCGGAGCTCGGCGATCGCGCAGCCCTGACCCTAACGGGGGACGTTCCCTCGGCCGCCAACGCGCTCCTCAAGATCGCCGGGCACGACGTACCTCAGACCGACGCCGGCCGCCTTCGAGCGATCCGGGAGACCCCCGAGGCGTGGGCGATGGTTCGTTTCGCGATTAGCGACGCACATTTTGAAGCCCGGGCCCAAGCTGGTGTAGATCTCTAGAACGATGCGGTTGGGTTTCATCGGTCCTGCCAAGACGGACTCGGTTGCTCTCGAGCAGGCCGCCAAGCTGCTCGTTTGCGACCTGGAGGTCGACGCGGTCATCTATCTCGGCGAAGACGAAGCGCTTCGGGACTTCGTCGCTACGCACGAGTCCGAGGAAGACAGTCAGACGATCGAGCGTCGAGTCGCCGAGGTTGCGGCCACGGGCTCCTCGGAAGACATCGAAGAGGTGCTTCGAAAGCTCCGAGGTGCACGCTACCTCGCCAAACTGGGGGTGGCGCCACCGGCACCGCGGCGCGCGATGGAAATGCTCGACGATCGTATCGTCCTCATCGTGAGGAACAAAGCCACCATCGGCGAAGAGGACGTCATCAACTCCAACGTCGTGGTTTACGGCGATGCGACGACG
>JAUXFZ010000055.1 GCA_030622585.1 Myxococcales bacterium | reverse complement strand
GTTGGTGTCGTCGTTACAACCCAGGATTCCGAGCGTTCCGCTCAGCATTAGAATAACCAAAATTCGCATATTCGTCCTCCCATCGTTGGGGCCCACTGCACCCAACGAGACGAAATCTAGCATAGGGCTGGGATGGAGGGCCGCTTTTTCAGCGTTGAGGGCGGCACGGCGCGGGCCAGGGGTGTACGGTTCGCGGCATGCCTCACGATTGGAATCTCGACCAGGTCCCTGACCTCTCCGGCCGTGTGATGATCGTCACAGGAGCGAACAGCGGCATCGGTTACGAGGCGGCGCTCGCGTTCGCGAAGCGCAAGGCCGACGTGATCCTGGCCTGCCGGAACCAAGACAAGGCCAAGGCGGCTTCCGACCGCATTCAAAACGAAGTGCCGACCGCGCGACTGGAGCTCATTCCGCTCGATCTCTCCGACCTGTCTTCTGTACAGGCGTTCGCGCTCTCGTTTCGGGAGAGGCACTCGCGACTCAACGGGCTGATCAACAACGCGGGGGTCATGGCGTTGCCGAAGCGAACCACCACTGACGGCTTCGAGATGCAGCTTGGCACCAACCATCTGGGTCACTTCGCTTTGACCGGGCACCTGCTCGACCTGCTCTTGGCCACACCGGGTTCGCGTGTCGTGAACGTCAGCAGCATCGCGCACAAGTTCGGCAAGATCCGGTTCCACGATCTCCAATCCGAGAAGAGCTACAGCAAGTGGGGCGCGTACGGGCAGAGCAAGTTGGCGAACTTGCTGTTCACCCATGAGCTCAACCGGAGACTCAAGGACGCGGGCAACAGCACGATCAGCGTTGCCTGTCACCCGGGCTGGGCGGCGACCAACTTGCAGGAAGCCGGTCCCAGGATGGAAGGGTCCAAGCTGATGGAGCGCTTGAGCGCATGGGGCAACTCGATGTTGGCGCAGGACGCCGCCGCCGGAGCGCTGCCCACCATCTTCGCCGCGGTCGAGCCCTTGCGTGGCGGCGAGTATGTCGGGCCGACGCGCTTCATGGGATGGCACGGTCCCCCGGAGATCGTCGAGCCTCTGAGCAAAGCGCGCGATCCAGAGGTCGCCGCGCGTTTGTGGGAGGAGTCCGAGCAGCTGACGGGCGTGCGCTACGCGTTTGGCTGAGCGGCTGGGTTGCGCAGGGGGCCTAGGCTCCTACGGTTTGGACGGGAGGGCGAATGCGTAATCTCGAGGGGAAAGTGGCAGTAGTCACCGGCGCTGGGCACGGCATCGTCGGCCGCGTGTTCAAGAGGATTTCAACCGAATAGCTGTGGCCCCGATTCGACGCGAGCGCTTCGGAGATTTTTCGGTTCTCCACCGTGAAGCAAACGGTGCAGAGCGCGTTGCGGTGCATTTCGCGCACGCTACCGGCTTCAACGCGGAGACGTATCGAGAACTCCTTGCGGCGCTCGATCCGTCGCTGGACGTGTACGCCATGGACGCGCGCGGTCATGGGATGTCCAAGGCGGAAGCGGATCCCAAGAAACTGCGCTCTTGGGCCCAGTACCGCAATGATCTCGAAGCGTTCGTCGAAACACTCTCGCGCCCGACGGTGCTCGCCGGCCATTCCATGGGCGCGGCGGTGAGTATGGAGCTAGCCGCTGCGCGCCCCGACTTGGTCCAAGGTTTGGTGCTGGTCGATCCTGTCATCGTGCCGCCGCGGCATATTCCAATGTTGGTTCTCGCCCGCGCCCTCGGCTTGACGGGGCGCCTCGTCCCGATCTCCCAAGCCGCCGCGCGCCGGCGCATGGAGTTCCCCTCCCAACGAGCCGCGGTCGAGAACTACGCGGGGAAGGGACCGTTCCGCACTTGGCCCCGCGAATGGATCGAGGCGTACGTCGAGGGTGGGACACTGCCTACGGACGGAGGGAGCGTCCGCCTCAGCTGCGATCGAGTTTGGGAGAGCAGGACGTTCGTTGCGGCAAGCGTCAATCCCTACAAAGACATCAGGAAGGTGCGGTGCCCGATCACTTTGATCGCCCGCGAACATGATGGTCCACCGTTCACCAGGGCGTCGCGCGACGCGTTCATGCAGTGCCAGCCCGGCACGCGCCTTCTGGTCCTCGAAGAAGCTACCCACTTCATGACGATGGAACACCCGGAGATCGCACGCGCGGAGATCGAAGACATGGCCCAGGCCGTTCGCTCAAAGCTCGGATAGCTCGCGCTCGAAGCCGCCCGACAGGATCGGAAACCGGCACCAGGTTTTCGGGTCGAGGTTCTTGTCGTCGACGTGAAACGATGGTGCGTACCGCTCCCGCTTCCACTGGTTGCGCGACCAGAGTTGGAAGAAGCGCTTCACCCAGGCACGGAGGGTCGCTCCGTCGTACTCGGAGAACTCGCTTCCCAGAATCTCGAGGCAATCGGCGGGCGGCAGCTTGTCTCCGATCGCCAAGCGCTCGATCACGTCGAGCACGGGGTAGGGCATGAGGTCACCCTCGTCGGTCTGGTCGCGTGCCTTGGGGCGGAGCTCGGCGGTGGGCGTCTGCACGTTGACCGCGCGGAGCGCAGGGATCGGCTCCATGCCGACGGGGCCCTCGGTCTCGAGCCAACGAAGCCAATGCCGGAGGAAGGCTTTGTCGATTCCAGCAAGGGGGCTCAGGCCACCGCATGTGTCTCCGTCCATCGTGGCGTAGCCCACCGCGGCTTCGGAGCGGTTGCTCGTCGATAGGAGCAACGCCCCGCGCATGTTGGCCAGCATCCACACGCTCGGACCGCGTGCGCGAGCTTGAATGTTCTGAAGCGCGATGTCGTCTCGCTCCCAACTCAGGGGGCGTTTCACCGCACCGCTGATCAGGTTCTCGTACGCATCGACGATACGCTGCACGTCGAGCACGTAGAAGGTGGCCCCGATTGCATTGGCTAACCCGGTCGCGGCATTGCGCGTGACGTCGCCGCTGTTGTCGGTCGGCTGGTAGGCGCAGCAAAGAAGCTCGGCGACCCAGTCTCGCGCGCTCGCCTGGTCGGGCAGGCCAAGGGTCTCAGCGAAGCGTTCGGACCCGAGCTCCGCGAGCGCGCGGTCGACCATGAGGGACACCAGGCACGCCGCCGCGGCGGAGTCTGCACCGCCGCTGATGCTGAGCACGAACCCTCGTGAATGACTTTTCCTGAGATAGTCGAAGAGCGCGAGCGTGAGAGAGCGCATGAACTCCTCTTCCTTGTGATGCGCGCTGCTCTCCCAGGCGGGAATGGTCGGCTCGCTTCGCTCCATCGTGGCACGCGGAAACGCGAAATCGACGCTGACCCGCTTCGCGCCTGGATCGGAGCTGTCCGCCTGGAAACTCGCGGTCCGGACCTGCTCGGTCCGGGAGGCTTCGACGTCGATGACGGCCGTCGTGAGCACGGAGTCATCGAAGGTGAGTCGCGGCGACTGCGCGAGGAGCGCTCCGTTCTGCGCGATGTAGCACCCTCCATCGTAGATCACACGGCCCGCCTCGTTGCCCAGGAGGTTGGCATACAAATATGCGACTGCCATCGAGCGCGACCCCTCGAGCACCATGCGCTCGCGGACTTCACGCTTGCCGAATGCGAAGTGACTCGCGCTTGGGTTTACGATGATGTCCATCGCGTGTCCGTCGAGCGCGCCCCGCCTTCGTGCGACCCATGCGTCCTCGCAGATCTCGAAACCCATCCGTACACCCGAGAAATCGAAGAACACATCGCCGAAGGGATATGTCTTGCCGTCGCGCTCGAGTTGGACCACTTGATGATTCGGCCAGGGCTTGAACCAACGCGGTTCGTAGTGAAGCCCCTCGCCGGCGAGATGCTCCTTAGCCGCAAAGCCCGCGATGGCGCCGTCGGCCACGACGCACGCCGTGTCGTAGAGGCCGCCGCGATGGCGGACCGGCATCCCGATGCTGACGACTAGACCGTTCGTCTGGGGCACGATCTCCATCAGCATCGCCCACGCACGCGCGGCGACATCCGGCCCTAGGAACGCGTCTTCACAGCCGTATCCCGTCGTGCAGAGCTCCGGCAACACGAGCAACGACACCCCTTCGTCGCTGGCCTGACGCAGCACCGCCTCGATGCGCCGTTGGTTGCCGACCCAATCGAGAGGCGTCTGATTCAGCGACGCGGTCGCGACCTTGATGGGGATCATGGATGATCTCTAGCACCGCTCGGCTGTCGACAGCGCCACGGACGATTGACCGCCCATTCATCCGAGCGTATGGTGATTTCATCGAACATCAGTTTCTGCCAATGCGAGTAATGTATGGACTTCCGCCAAGCACCCCCAACCCTCGGAAATCAATACGATTCCGACTCCCTCTTGCATGAGTACTTGGAGCGAACGCTCTCGCCGGAGCTGCTGCGGCGATTCGAACCGGAGTACCGGGAGCTCGGCGAGCTCAGCGGCGGGGAGCTCTTTCAGCTCTCGCTAGCCGATCTCGACAACGAGCCAGTCCACACGGTTTGGGATGCCTGGGGAAATCGCATCGACCACGTCGAGGTGACCGACGTGTGGAAGCGCGCTCAGGTCATCTGCGCCGAGCACGGACTTGTAGCGGCTGGGTACGACTCCGAGCTCGGACCGTACGCGCGCATTCACCAGCACGTCCTGAATTACGTCGCTCAAGCCTCGCTCGACACGTACAACTGCCCGCTGGCGATGACCGACGGCGCCGTGCGGACCTTACTCGACTCAGGTAACCAAGCGCTGATCGATCACGCGCTGCCGCGGCTTCTGTCACGGGACCCCGAGAAGATGTGGACCTCGGGCCAATGGATGACCGAAGCCATCGGCGGCTCCGACGTCGGGCAAACCGAGACCGTGGCGCGGCGCGACGGGGACGGCTGGCGACTCTACGGCACTAAGTGGTTTACCTCGGCGACGACGGCCGACATGGCGCTCACGCTAGCGAGGCCCGAAGGAAACCCACCGGGGGGTCGCGGCTTGGCGATGTTCTACCTCGAGCTTCGCGACGACAGCGGGCGGCTTCAGGACCTTCAGATCAACAGACTCAAGGACAAGTTCGGGACGCGCAAGCTACCGACCGCGGAGCTCGCCTTGGATGGAGTGAAGGCCGTGCCAGTAGCAGGGCTCGAGAACGGGGTCCGCAACATCACCCCGATGTTGAACATCACGCGGACCTGGAACGCGGTCGGAGCGATCCTCGGCATGCGGCGTGCCATCGTGCTCACGCGCGACTACGCCAACAAACGCGAAGCGTTCGGCGCTTTGCTCATCGACAAGCCCCTCCACGTCGACACCATGGCCGAGATGATCGCGGAGACGCAGGGGGCGTTCCTGCTGGCGTTCCGTGTGGTCGAGCTCCTTGGCCGCATCGAGGCCGGCGAGGCGAGCACGGCCGAGCGGCTGGTGAGCCGGCTGCTCACCCCAATCGGAAAGCTCACCACCGCAAAGCAGGGTGTGACCGTGGCCTCCGAAGCCCTCGAATCCTTTGGTGGCGCGGGCTACGTGAACGACACCGGCCTTCCAAAGCTCCTCGCGGACGCGCAGGTTCTTCCGATCTGGGAGGGCACGACCAACGTCTTGTCTCTCGATACCCTGCGGGCGCTCAAAGACGAGGGCGTTTGGGAGGCTTTCGCCAACGAGATCGCCGTGCGTCTGCGAGCCGCAACCGACCCGCGGCTTCAAGCACCCGCCAAGCGCACCGAGAGTGCCGTTCAACATGCGGGGCAATGGTTGCAAGCCACTCTCGATGAGCGCCCCTTGCTCGAAGCAGGCGCGCGACGTTTCGCCATGACGCTGGGACGCGCAACCGAGCTCGCGTTACTCGTCGACCACGCGCAATGGTGTCTAGACCAAGGGAAGGGCGAGCGCGCCTTGGCCGCCGCGCGCCGTTTCGGCCGAAGCCGCATCGACCTCATCGAGGACGAGGACTTCACAGGCGAGAGCCGGCTCTTGGTCGACTGAGCTAGCGAATGATCGCAGTGCCGTCGCGGGGCAGCGGCCAACCAGTTGGCGAGCGCTACGGGCGGGCGCGCTCAGGGACACCGGCGGGGTCGAGTGGCAGCGGTAGGCCACTCGGCACGGTTGCGGGACGAACCGCTTCGCGCGTCTCGTCCCGCAGGGTCTTGTCGATGAACAGCCTGATCAGGCGCAGGTCATCGTCCGTGAAGGGCAAACCGCTTTGCCGTAGCTCGTGTCGAATCGCATCCGACATCGAGTTGACGGATCCGTTGTGGAAGTAGGGCACGGTGGATGCCAAGTTGCGGAGCGACACCGTGCGAAACTTGCCACGGTCCTCTTCGCGTCCTGTGTGCTCTTCGAGCCCATGGTCCACGATGCCTTCGACCTCGGGTACGTTTCGGTTCGCGAACGTCTCCGACTCGAACAGTGGGGGTGTGTGGCAGCCGTCGCAGCCCATCTCGGCAAAGCGATACATGCCTTCGACCTGCTCCTCGTTCATCAGCTCGGGTCTGCCTTCGAGGTAGGCATCGTAAGTCGATCGACCGGAAATGAAGGTTCGCTCATACGCCGCCAACGCGGAGGCCAGATTCTCGATGGTGACTCGGGGATCCTCCGGGAAGGCGTTTTCAAAACGTGCCGCGTACTCCGGAATGTTGGAAAGCTCCGCCAGGAGGGTTTCCGGATCGGCGCTCATCTCCTCTTCGCTAAAGAGCGGGACGAGTGCCTGCTCTTCGAGCACGCTCTCGCGGCCATCCCAAAGAAGGCTCGGACGGAAGGCGAGATTGTAGAGAGCCGGAGAGTTGCGCCGCAGCACGTTTGGGCCCTGTCGCCCCGGCCCTGCGTTGAGGCCGGCGCCGTGGCCGATGGCGCGCGGTATCGCATCTCCCATGCCCCATATCTCGCTGTGGCACGTCACACATGCGGTTTTACGGTCGACCGAGAGGACAGGATCAAAGAACAGGAGGCGGCCGAGCTCGATCCTCGATTCCGGCACATCGTTCATGATCTCAGGGAGCGACGGGAACGCGGTGACTGGCCACGGCGTAGGGCTCTCGATTGCCGAGGTCCCCGTCGCATCGCCGCACGCAGCGACGAGCACGGCAAGAAGCAGCGTGGCCGCCGTATGCCTGGACATCAGCGGCTACCGGGCGGGTCGATCGGGATCTGCAGACCGCTCGGCACGGTCAGGGGACGAATCGCCTCCCGCGTCTCGTCCCGCAGGGTCTTGTCGATGAACAGCGTGATCAGGCGAACGTCCTCGTCCGTGAACGGCATTCCGCTTTGCCCTAGCTCGTGTCGAATGGCGCCATCCATGGACGCGACCGTTCCGTTGTGGAAGTAGGGCTCGGTGGACAACAGGTTGCGGAGCGACGTCGTCCGAAACTTACCGCGATCCTCTGCGCGTCCCGTGTGCTCTTCGAGCCCATGGTCGACGATGCCTTCGACCTCCGGCACGTTTCGGTTCGCGAACGTCTCCGACTCGAACAGCGGGGGAGTGTGACAGCCGTCGCAGCCCATCTCCGCAAAGCGGTACATGCCTTCTACCTGCTCCTCGCTCATCAGCTCGGGTCTACCTTCGAGATACGCATCATACGTCGACCGGTCGGAGATGAACGTTCGCTGATAGGCCGCCAGGGCGGAGGCCAGATTGTCGATGGTGACTCTTGGATCCTCCGGGAAGGAGTCTTCAAACAGCGTCGCGTACTCAGCAATGCTGGACAGCTCGGCAACGACGACCGCAGGATCAGCACTCATCTCGTCTTCAGCAAATAGTGGGATGAGCGCCTGCTCTTCGAGCACCCGCTCGCGACCATCCCAAAGCAAGCTCGGACGGAAGGCGAGATTGTAAAGAGCCGGAGAGTTGCGCCGCAGGTTGTTCGGGCCCTGGCGACGCGGGCCCGCGAGAAGGCCGGCCCCGTGGCCGATAGCGCGCGGTATTCCATCTCCCATGCCCCATCGCTCGCTGTGGCAGGTCACACATGCGGTTTGCCGGTCGACCGAGAGGACGGGATCGAAGAACAGAAGGCGGCCGAGCTCGATCCTCGCCTCCGGCACGTCGTTCATGATCTCCGGGAGAGCCGGGAACGCGGTGACTGGCCACGGTGTAGGGCTATCGACCGCCGAGGTCCCCGTTGCCTCGCCACAGGCGGTGGCGAGTAGGGCAACAAGGACCAGCGCGGCCCCCGCATGCCGAGACACTAGAGGCCCGCGCCGCCTGCGCCGCCGGTTCCGTCGTTGGCACACATCGGGATGTCCGGAAACAGAATGGGCAGGTCCGTGATCCACTGGCGGATCACGTCGTATCCGTCGTAGTCGATCAGACTCCGGCCCAGCGGCGCCATCATTTCGCCAGGCGTGATCGAGTCGATTCGGCAGAGCAAGACCGATTGGTCCGCCTCACCGGGCACAATGTCCAAGTCACCATCCGGGCAGTTCCTCACGCCACCCGCGGACGTGGGAAGCTTGCAAACACCCCAAGTCGTGAACTGCGCGTCGGTGGGGTCCGTGGGGTTCATGCTCGCGTAGTCCAGGAACAGCCCCGTTCCGGACGCCTCGCCATCGGGTGCGTGGCAGTGAGAGCAATTCGACTCGAAGTACGACCGCGCAGCCTCATGGAAGCATGCCGGCGTCTGACACGCCGCGACATGCGCGACGGGGTCGACATAGGTCGTCCGCAACTCTTCGGGTGGGGGCTCGGGCGCCAGCATATCGAGCGCGTAAAGCTGGTCGATTTGGTTGGCGACCGGATCGCCAAGGTAGTCGTTGCCCCGGTTCAGCATGCCCGTCGACGGGCCGAGGGTCCTCGTGTTGTCGGCTCCGTGGCATCGGCGGCAGGCACCGTTGGAAGGAACGCCATAGTTCGGCACCGACTCCTGCACGTTGTTGCAAGTCGCGTCAGTGCAATCCTCGTCGACCTCGCATGGGCTCTGATCGTTGGAGCATTCCTGTTGGACTGGATCGGTGTAGGTGATCGATATGGTCGCCCCTCCAGCTTTACAGACAGCGTCGGTCATTTCTTCGTCATAGATGTACACGTGCAATTGCCAGCACGAGTCAGCGCCGCTGCAATTCAAACGGTCGTCCTCCGCGGCCACATGCACCAGGAGACGGGTTTCCACCAACTGCTCCAGGCCGTCGGTCTCTGGGTCCTCGAGGTTGGGCGGGTATGAGAAGGTCTTCACGTAGATAGTGCCCACTGGGCTTTGCCAACGTTCGGCGTCGTTGAAGTAGGTGATCCTTCCGCCCTCGGTCAGCGTCACGAATCGATGCTTCAGTGCGTCGTCGGTGAAAAGCGGAGATGTCACCTCGAACGGGATGACGTCTTCAGCCGGCACCTGATTGCGAATGTCGGCGAACAGCCCCCAGTCAGATAGTAGCGGAGGGACGCTAGAGTGGCAGGTGCTCGGAATGCTCCCACCGGTTCCGCCCTCACCGCCCATGCCGGCTGCACCGCCGCCGCCGCCCATGCCGGCTTCACCGCCGCCGCCGCCCATGCCAGCTTCACCGCCAACACCGCCAGAACCGCCCCCGCCTCCGGTACCCCCGGTACCGGAGGAGCTGTCGCCGCATCCAACTGCGACGGCGAGGAGGCAGAGGACAATTAAGTTAAGTGCTGTCTTCATGTTCTTCTCGCTCTTCTAGGTTCCGCGCAGTTGGATGCAGTTTCTTCTCGTTGGCTGGATAGTGGCTAGCTCGGGTCGCAGAGCCGGCCGGCTGTGTCCGCGGTGTTGTTGTCGACGATGCAAGCGGCGAAAGCGGGCACGTTGGCCGGCATCTGGCACTGGTT
>JAUXFZ010000292.1 GCA_030622585.1 Myxococcales bacterium | reverse complement strand
GGGCAGGCCAGCGAGCTTTCCGATCCGGTTCGTAGAGAGAACGCCATCTTCAATCTCAAGGGGGTCTACACCGAAACGCTTGCCGCGAACGGCGGCGATCGGAGCAGCCCGGAGGTCGAGGCAGTTGCTGATGTGATCGTCGATCCGCTCACTCGGGCTTATCTCGACTACCCGGAAGACCGTATCAACGGCCTCGCCATGTTGAACCTCTTGTACGAGGTACAGGACCCGCGCAGCATGCCTGCGTTGATCGAAGCGTTGAACTGGCGCACCGAGGTTTCGGAGGACCACGCCGATCGTGCAGCTCAGACCATTCAGGTGATGGAGATTTCGGCTGCGGATCGACCCGAGGTAATCAGCGCACTGGCGCGTTCGTTAGAGCGCATCACGGACGCTCGCCGGGAAGACAACAAGATGCGCGTGTCGATGATT
Source organism: Myxococcales bacterium (assembly GCA_030622585.1). GTDB lineage: Bacteria > Myxococcota_A > Polyangia > Polyangiales > Houyiibacteriaceae > SG8-38. The sequence goes on along the minus strand of JAUXFZ010000292.1, from coordinate 4,105 downwards.
CGCGCGCTCGGCTCGCTCGAGGACAAGGGTGCAACCGAGATTCTGACCAGCATCGCCACCAAGCAAGACGAGAAGCAGAACTTCCTGATCAATCGACTCGCCGCACAGCAGCTCGGCGAGCTGAGAGATCCGGCGGCGATTCCCGCTCTCATCAAGTGTCTGTTCCTGTTCGCGCCGAATCATCCGGAGCTCCGCATGAACGACGTCGCAGCCGAGGCGCTGATCCTCATCGGTCGGCCGTCCCTCAAACCACTGCTGGGGGTGCTCGCGGGCAAGGACGCAGCCGCCAACGCGATCGCGAAGCAGTACATCCACGCGGTCAAGGCCCGTCGGCCTGACCTGGCCAACAGCATGGCCGTTCGGCAGGTGACCGGCGGCGAGGCGAGCTTTGCTTTGGGCGCGCTTGGATTCTCCGAGGCGTTAGAGCCGCTCCTTCAGGAGGCGGCGTCCAAGGACACGCCCCGCAAGCTGAACGCGGCCATCGCCCTGGTCCGTGTCGACGTGCCAGAGGGGCAGAAGGACCGTGTGCGTTCAACGCTCAAGAAGGTCTTCGGCGAGCTCCCCAAGGGCTACCAGGGTGTTCAAATGCGGGGGCAACTACTGGCCGCAATCGCGCACATGTACGACGCGGAGATGATGCCGTTTATCTACGCGCAGGTCGTCGACAAGAGGGCTAACCCCGATGTCCGTCTGATCGCCGTGCAGAACTACGCACTCCTGGCGAACAAGGCGGAAGCAGCGCAGCTCGCGCAGGCGATTGCGCGCGAGAAGCCTTCCGAAGCCGGTGGCTACCGCGAGAAGTTCGAGGAGCGCAATCCGCTACTCGACCTCGCGAAGGAGTGCGACACCAACGTTGATTGCTGGGTCTCGAAAGCGAGGAGTGCCGATGCTGGAAAAGCGCGCAAGGGCGCCTACATGCTCGGACGGTACGCGCGAGGTAAGAGCCAAGCGATCGATGCATTGGTCAGCCAACTCGGCAATGACGACTTGGGGGTTCGCCTCTCAGCGCTCATGGCGCTCGATCAGATTGCCGTGAAGGGCAGCACAGGGGCCGTCACCAAGGTCGATGAGCTTCGGACGCGTGAGGAAGGCCAGTCGGTGTGGACCCGGTTCCGTGGGGAGGCGCTCCCGATTCAGGCGCGCCTTCGAAGCCGAGCCGGTGAAGCTGGCTGAGCGCAGCGGCAGGTCAGCTTTGATACGCGTCGCGATCGCCACGGCCGTGCTTGGCGCTACGGCGTTCGCTGGATGCAAGCGCGAGTCCGAGAAGACTCGGTTCGCGCGTCCAGATCAGTCCGTCGTAGTCGACGTGGTGGCCCGAGTCGGGGCGATGTCGATCGGATCGTCCGACGTTGCGAACTGTATGGCGGACGACGGGCTCGATGCCGAGGCCGCCGTCGAGCAGCTGATCAAAGAGGCCGTCTTGGTTCAAGAAGCGCAGCGTTCTGGCGTCGCTGCCAGTCGAGACGACGAGCGTGGCATCGAGCGCCTCATCGTCCGGACGATGCTTCGGGACCTCGAGAAAGAGAACACGCCCGAGTCGGTCTCCGGCGAAGAGGCCCGCGAGGCCTACGCGTTGAATGCCAGCGAGCTCCAGGTGCCGGAGCGTCGCCGCTCCTGGCACATCCTGGTCCAGTCACAGAGTGACGAGGCAGAGGTGCTCGCCGAGTCGATCTTACGGGAGTTGCACCGAGCCGAGGACCCCCGGACCGTCTACGAACGCTACGCCGAAGGGGTGCCGGGCGACGAGAGCCTCCAGATCAAAGCCGAGGAGCTTCCTGCGATCACCCGACAGGCCAGTCTAAAGAAGGCCTATAAAAACGCGGTATTCGGAGCCAAAGCCGAAGGGCCAGTCAAGAACGTAGTCAAGACTTCGTACGGCTGGCACGCCATCGTCGTGAGCGAAATCGTTCCCGGGGACATGCGCAGCTTCGAGGAGGTCGAAACAGAGCTTCGCGAGCGCCTGAGCCAGCAGAGAAGGCTCGGCGCCATCGTCGCCGTCGTACAAGGCCTCGAAGCCAAAGGGCTGGTCCGCTACGACGAGCAGGGCGTCCAGCGGCTGCTATCCAAGCCTGGCCTACCCGAAAGGGCGGAGTAAAGGGGGCCGGGGTCCTATCGGGGCGTGCCGAGCCTAGCTGGTATCACTCCACGGACTGGAGCAGCTCGCCTCGCACTTCGTAGACCTGCGGGGGGTGTGCGGGCGCGCGCTCAGGAGAAAACGAATCCACGGAGGTGACCGGCGCCACGCCCGATCCGTTCTTTAGCGCATCGGTGAGCGCTTGCCGGGTCTTGTTTCCCTGCCGCAGAGTCGCCGAGATCATGCGATAGGCGTCGTAACCGTACGCAGCGAACATCTGCGGGGGCCTTCCGTACCGGGTCTCATACGACGTTCGGAAGTGTTGATTGAGGGCCGCTTCAGAGGCCGCGTAGAACGGCAGGGCGATGAGCGCGCCCTGAAGGTAGCGCTGTGCGCGACGGACGAGATTGGGAGACCAGCTCAGGCTCGGAAGCAGGAAGTGCACCTCGCGCTCCGCGTGTTCCGGGAGCGTGCCGCCAGCAATGCTCCACGCCCCCTCGGCCGCGAACGTGGGGGCGATGAGCGCGACCTGATTCGCCACATCGGCGAAGAGCACGACGTCGCACGTCGTTTCGAGAACGGTTCGCACGTAGTCGACGAACGATTTGGTGCCCGGCGGATACGCGACACCGTCGCAATAAATTCCGCCGGCCGCCGCGACCTCTTGGTCGAACAGGCGCTCCATCGTGCGCCCGTAGCCATGGTCCGGATACAGAACGACGAACCGCGACAGCCCCCTCGCACGCGCCTTGCCAACCAGCGCGGTGAGCTCATCACGGGGACTGCAGAGAAATCGGAACACCTGCTCACCGGCGCTCGTCGTCTCCTCGGACGCCGAGAAGCTCAGGAGCGGGACCCCTGCATGCCGCGTCGAGGCGGCCGCCGCCTCGGTGGTCCGGCTGCCCACCGGACCGAGCACCGCCACGACTCCTTGGTTCCCTATGAGTGACTCCACGGCTGCGGTCGTCGTCGACGGATCGCCGGCGGTGTCCTCGACCACGAGCTCCGGACCGCCCTCATCGAGCGCCGCGAGTTGCATGCCCTGCAGGAGCTGACGGCCCACCTCGCGTCCTCGTCCGCTCAGCGGCAGCAGCGCACCGACGACGTATGGATTGCCGTGAAGGAACTCGTCGGCCCGAGCGACCAGCATGGTGACTTCGGGGTTCTCGATGGAACGGCTCACGCGCAACGCGTCGGAGGCCCGCACCACCCACTCCGCGTCCTGCGTCTCGAAGGCGTGGAGGAGCAGCCGCATCGACACGGCGACGTGGGGCAGGGCGCCCGCCCGCAGCTCCTCGAACAGCAACGCCGTCTCTTCGATCGTGAGCTTCTCAACCAACAACGCAATCGCGGCGTCCACACGCTGGGGGTCTGGCGGGTCGCCGCCCCGCTCGACGAGCGTGTCCAACACCTGAAGGCCCAAGGCCGCGCTGGTCGTCTGCTCCGATGCGGTCACTGCTGTGTCCCACAACAGCGCCTGCTCTTCGCTCGAGAAGCGCTCTGCGGCAAGCGGCTCGATGGTCCGCAGCGCCCGCTCGGGGTCCCCCAACTGCAGCTGGCAGGAGCCCGAGTAGAGGGATGCACGGAGCGCAATGGCTTGGTCGGCGCTGTCTTGGGCTTGCTCGAAGTGCGAGGTGGCGCTCTGGCACCGACCGATGTCGGACCCCAGGATGCCGAGCTCGAGACGGGCCAGGTCAGCCTCCGCCGTCCCGGGATGCCCGATGATGAACGTCTCGTACGCGTTCTGTGCGCCCCGGATGTCGCCGCTCGACGCGAGGGTTCGTGCCCGCGCGATTTCCGCAGGAGGCGCCTTCTCGAGAGGGCTTTCGACTTTTTTCGGTGCGCAGCTAGCGAGTAGGGTCAGCGCCGCACACAACAACGCGATTCTCAACATGCGGGCGCACGATACATGCGGAACCGCCGCCCCGCCATCTAGGCGCTAGCGCGGCGTCGTCGATTTTCAGTCCAGGGTGTCCCAGCGCTCCGCCACGTTCGCGAACTCCTCGATCGAGAGGGTTTCGCCGCGTCTTC
>JAUXFZ010000200.1 GCA_030622585.1 Myxococcales bacterium | reverse complement strand
TTGGTGAACTTTCGGAGAACCGAGAGCGCCTCGAGGTTGATGTTCTCCATCTCTGCCTCGAACTCCATGGTGTCTTCTCCGAGTGAGATGTCGCCCTGGGCCTCTCCTCCCGCGAACTCCGCGTCGAAGCTGTAAGATTTCGTATCGGAGACCAGCGAGAACAACGAGGTGCTGACCGTGAGCTCATCAAACATGACCTCAGCAGGAGTCGAGCCTTCTCCTTCTGCCGGTATGGTCAGGCGCAGGTTTTCGAAGGTGAGACCGGTCAGTCCCGAGTTCGTCAGGTCGACAATCTCGAGATCGTAGCCCTGCGCACGGGCCTCTTGAACCAGACGATCAGCGAGCCGCTCGTACGGGAAGGTCTTGTACGCAAAGAATACGAAGCACACGAAGAAGAAGAGGGGGTAGCCCGTCCACTTCAAGATCGTTCCGACTGGAATCCGTCGCACTGCCTACTCCTGCTCCGCTGACACGGGCGCTTCGCGGTCGTACGCGTTGACGCCCAACTTGACGGTGTATCCGGTGCGCATTCTACCCCCGGTCATCTGAATGCGCTCGATAGAGATTGGGTATGAGCTATTTTCGACGTCGGCGAGCATCTCGATCAAAGGTCGCAGTTCCACGACAGGCAACGAGACGCGGACCGATCGGCGGCTATAAGCGCCCATGTCGAGCTCCGGCTGATCGGTGACCCCGAGTCCTGTCACCCCGTACTGTTGAGCGCGCTCCTCGAGGAACCCTCCGAGGGATGGTGCCTTGCGGTTGTAGAGGCGCTTCACAGCGACTCGTTCCGCCTTCTCTTGTCGCAGGCGCGGTTCCGAGCGGCGGATGTCCTGCAAGACCTGCGCGATCTCCGCGTTCTCGGCCTCGATGCCCGAGATGCTCGAAACGCCGACGTACACGGGAGCCACGAACCCAATGGCCACGAAGACAGCAGCCATGATGCTCATCAGTCGACGTTCGCGATTACTCAGGGCGTCGGCCCAGTTTCGCAGGTTGTCTAAGGCGTCTCCAAAAGCCACGTTATTTCTCCTTCCGGGTCTTCGATGGCATGTCTTCGCACCTGACTTTGACGACCAGCTTGTAGTCCTTCCGATCCGCGACGGCGGTGGAAATCGACCCCTTCTCGACCTCTGCGAAGCAGGGGTGCGCCTTCAGTGCGTCGACGAGCCGGTCGCGTTCGGCGATCGAACCTACCGTGCCCTGGATCTCGAACCTGCCGTTGTCGCCCTCGTCGTCAATCTCGATCAGTAAGCGCCGAGTGTCGTGCTGGATGTCGGCGGGGATGCTCACCGAAATGCCTTCGAGTACATCATATGCGTCGAAGCGGGGGAGTGGATCGTCGATACGGGCCCCCGCGGTGAGCAACTCGCGTGCGTGCAGAGCGCTGTGCGCTTCTTCGATGAGCAGATCCTTGCTGACATCCGCCAATGTAGCCGTCAGCCCTTCGTGCTCTGCGCGGGCCACTCGGTAGCGGGCTAGAAGTGACACACTAAAGGCAAGAATGACCGCGGCCGAGCAGACGGCGATGAGGCGCAGGTGCTTCCGGATCTGGCTCGCCGCGGCCGCCGATGCGAACTCGCCCTGCCGGAGATCGATCTGCCTGCCGCGCGATATGGCGCGCGCTGCAAGAGCCGCCGCCTTGGTGAACTTCGGTCGCATCTCTTCGTCCGCGCCAGGCGCCGGGGGCAGTGGGGCCACGCCGCACTCGATGCCGAGTTGCTCGGTGAGCCATTGTCGTGCGCTCTCCATCGGGGCGGTCTCCCCAGATAGCAAGATGAGGGACGGCGCGTCGGAGTGCTGTGCCTTGTAGCTCGCGAAAGTGTGTTGGAGTGCGGCGCCGAGCTGGCCGCGCCGGCCCGATTCGACCAAGTCCATACCGCCTGAAACCGTTCTTGCGAACGTGCATCTCCCGTTGGTCAGCACTGCGAAGTCGGTGCTGGTGGGGCCCACGTCGATGACGAGCACCGTTTTGTCTGCGAGCGACTCGCCAAGCAGGGCGCCGAGACCATCGAAAGCAGCAGCTCCGACGGCAAGCTCTCGTGGGTCGGCGCCCGCCGCTTGTAGCTCGCGGAGGCGGTTCGCAACCGTCTGGCGAGGAGCCGCTACGGCCATCAGTTGGATGGTCGTTTCGTCACGGCCGACCACTTGGTAGTCGACGACGGCTTCTTCCACGTCGAACGGAAGCAAGGCGCCCAGCTCGCCGGGCAAAACCTCAGCTACTTTCTTCTCGACCCCGGCCGGCAGCTCGATGAGCCTCAGCGAAGCAGCGTCGCCGCTGAGCGACGCGATGATGCGGTCCGGTGCCCGCGTACCCTCTCGAAGAACCTGCGCGACAGCGGCTTCGAGCAAGCTCTGCTCGGACTCCGACTCGGCAGAGTAGGGAAGCGGCGCTTCGGCGTACCGCTCCATCTCGGAGCCACGCAGCGTCGTTCTCAAGAACGCGGCGCGAACCACTCGGGGTGTGACCTCTAATCCCAGAACCAAAGACATTTCAATTCATCCGATAGTAGTGGAAGACGCCCAGCCCCGGCATCCGTCCGGTGTTGGGTGGTGGAGGTACCCACCGTGTGTGAAAATTGACGACAGATTCGATGCGAACCTGAGACCGGCCAACCAGGCCAATGGCCTGGATGGTGAAGATCTGAGCGGAGGTTGCGAATGAGCGCGCTAGGGGCGTGCGCTGATCTTCGGGGATTTCGATGGGCGCGAAGATGAGCTCGCTGTCCTCACCCAAGAAGCCCGTGAGCATGGCGTACAGGGCCTTTTCATTGCCCTTGCCTTCCACGAAGTCGAGCAGGTCCGTCGGACGACTGAACAAGGGGAGGGGAATGAGCTGATGAATCGTGCTGAGAATCGTAGTGAACTTGAGGCTTTCGACCGGATCGGTGCAGAGAGTGACCTCGGGCGCAAATGAGCAGATCCTCCCGAGCAACACTTGAGGGCTGGCCTCGTTGATGTTGATGAGGCCCGAGGCGTAGATCGTCAGGATCCGAGACACCGGGTCGTTCGGAATGGGTTCGACGAAAGTAGCCCAGAAGTCGTCCGTGAAACCACGCACCAAACGTAGCTCCTGGAGCGAGTCGAGGGGGGCGTTCTTGTTTTGGTACGGGTCCTTGCTCAGTTGATAGATGGAGTCGTCCTCGGTGCCCGTACCGCCTGTTCGGGTCGTTCCGGCCCCAGGATCGAAATCCGTGCGCTGGATGTCGTGATCCCACCAATCGATCACGGCCGTGATGAGATCAATTCGGGTCGTCAGGGTGCCGGTCTCGTCTGCCTCCATGAACAGCGCGTCGTAGGGGCTTTCCGGGAGGTGCCCGCCGGTGAGCGAGAACAGCTGAGCCGCCACGCTGTTCCGGGCACGCTCTCCGCTGAGGAAGAGCGGATCGTTGATGTTGATCTTGCCGTTCTCGCTGACGGCGAGAACGTGGCATTCGCCGGGTAGGTCCTCGAAGCCCACTGTGTCACCGAAGTCGATGCCCAACTGCATCAAGGTGTCGCGCTGGTCCTCGGGCGTACAGAACGGCGACAGAAGCTCGTTGACGAAGTCCCAGACGGGCAACTGCGGGGATGGCCGTCCGGTTGCTCCGCGATAGAGCGGATCTACGAACTGTCGAATGGCTGGCTCCTTTGCGATCAGCAACCGCGTGAGATTGATCGCGCTCTTCGCCATGTACTCGGCCTGCAGGGCGTCCCTCTGCGAGGTCGACACTGCGAAGGCGGTGCCGGTGGTCTCGTGCATCTCGGCGAGCATGACCGAGAGGATCGCCACCGTCGTGATTGCCAAAATGAGAGCGACGCCTTCTTCGGAGCGCTTGCGGCGTGGTCTGGTGGCGGCGTGGTTCATGGGTTGTAGTTCGCGTGGTTCAGGGCGTACGTGAGCGGGATCGTGACGCGCGTGCCAAAGGTTTGAGTCTCACCCCGGTGACGCGGGTCTTTGACAGACAAGCGGATTCGCACCTGCGTGGGAAGTCGGTTCGGCTGTGCAAGCATGTCTTCGGTGTTCCAGGTCTGCACCCAATCACTCAGAAGAGGGTCGAAGTACTCGACGTTGAACTCCTCTATGTTCTCGACGAGGATCTGCGACTTGCCTCCGCGCCGCGGGTCCTCGTCGATTCGGTTCTGCTCGCGTCGGGCAAGGACGAGCACGCCTGGGTCATCGGGGTGCTCGGTGACGAAGTAGCTGATCTCGTTCTGGTCCGACTCACGCGCGTTTCGGTAGAGCCGTCGGTGCGAGAACGACGTGAAATCGATTCGGTCATCTTTCCCATTGTCCTTCCCGATGAACGCGGTGTCGACGATGCGAAGGTCGAGTGACGGGTTCACATGGGTGGACACGAAGGCCATCGTCAGCTCTCGGGCCATACGCTCGAGCGTCATGTGGATGACGCGTGAGTGATCAACGTCCTGTTCGATTCGCGCCTTGTTGAGCGCGGTTTGGGCGAAGCCGCTGTAGATCATGGTGCCTACCAGCGAGAGAACCGCCACAGCAAGCATGATCTCGAGAAGCGTGAAGCCACGCCTCATTGGCTTCCCTCCGTAGCCGTCGGGTCCTCCGCTGCGGGCTGATCCGATACGAGGTACTGGATGAGGTCGAAGCCGATCTCTCTCGGCCCTTCCTTCCAGCGGATGGATACGGTGGCTCTGCGCACCTGCTCTTCGAGGAAGGGCTTCAAGATTGGAAACCCGAGCTGCAACGCGAGGCCTGCGAGGTTTCCCCCATCGCCTGCGATGAGCTGCTGCGCGGTGTCACCTTGGCTGTTGACCTCGTCATAGGCGGCATTGAGTTCACGGTTTGCGGCGTCCTGAGAGCTATCGTCTTCTTCGCCTTGAGCACCTAACTCCGGAAGGATGATGCGTTCGACGATCCACTCGCACTCGAAACCCTCGACCGGTGCGTGCTCACAACACGAGTCGCTGTCCTTCTTTTCGATGGCAGGCAACCCTTCGATCGCGATGATCTGCTCGATCTCTCCCATCTTGCAGCGCGCGAGCGTCACCGCCACGTTTTGCCGTCGAGCGCGCGCGGCGATGTTCGCAGCGCCGACCTCGCTCGAAAAGATCGCCGTCAAGGAGAGGCCGAGGATCGCGACTGCGATCATGACTTCCAACAAGGTGAAGCCCCGCACGCTCATATCGAATCCTCGACATCGCCTTCATCGTCGAGCTCGTCTAGCGGCTCGAAGGCGAAATTGTGAATGCGCGCGTTGCCTGTGAGGGGGTGAATTTCGACGCTATAGACCGTCTCGCTCGAGTCGTTCAGTTGGATGACCGCGTGCTCCGTCAGGCCGCCGGGGAAGAAATAGACCGACCCTTCGCCGTCCGTCCGCTTCTGCGTCTCGTGCGGGGTGATCAACGCTTGAATCGAAATGCCGTCGCCGACTGGTTGAGCCGTGTATCGCTTTAGGACCGTTCCACGTTGGTTCGTGATCGGGCCAAATGGTGAGCTCGGCCGAACCGGTTCCAGCGGTTTGTTGAGCCGGGCTCGCGCCAGGTCCCATGGGTCGACGGCTTGTCCCGCGTCGGCTTCGAGCTGCTCGTCGGTGGCAAGGGTCACTGGTGTGGCGGTTTCCTCGATGGCCATCGTGTTCTTTTCGAAGTCGAAG
>JAUXFZ010000288.1 GCA_030622585.1 Myxococcales bacterium | reverse complement strand
TTGAACGCCTTGCGGCAATCGACCGCGGGCCCACCGAGGCTGCCGAAGCGACAGACATCGGGCACGATGACGCCGAGGCAGTTGGGTCCGATGAGCCGAGCCCCGTGCAGCTCTGCGTACTCGACGATGGCGGCAGCATCCTTGCGCGGAATGCCCTCGGTGATGATGATCACCTCCTTGATGCCCGCGTCGATCGCTTCGTAAGCGGCATCCGGGGCAAAGGCGAGGGGCACCGTGATGATGGTTCCGTCGACCCTTTGCGTCTCTGTGATCTCGCGCACGGTGTCATAGACGGGAACGCCGTACACTTCGCGGCCACCCTTGCCGGGTGTCACACCGCCGATGATCTTCGACCCGTACTCCAAGCACTCGCGCGTGAAGTTGAGTGCCTCGCGCCCAGTGATGCCCTGAACGATGAACTGGAAATCTTCGTGAACGATAACAGCCATTGCTAAGCCCTCTACCCAACCTTCGCAACGGCACGTCTCGCTGCTTCGCTGATCGAAACGGTGCGATCACAGTACTCGATGCCGTACTTCTGGAGGATCTTGGCCGCGTCGGCTTCCCAAGCGCCGGGAGCCCGAAAGATCAAGATCTTGTCGGCCGGCTCGAACCCCAATTCGATGATTCCCTTGATGACGCCGCGCGCGACGAGGTCGGCGCGGGTGTTCGAAACCACGTTGGACATCACGGCGATCTTGTCGACGCCAGGCTTGCTCAAGACGAGCTTGGTGAGCCTGCGAGCCTTGTCTACGCTGGGGTTGCCACCGATGGCGGCGTAGTTGGCGGGCCGGCCGCCATGCTTTCTCACCGCATCGGTCAAGGTCAGCGACCCGCCACCGGCGCCAATGACCAGGCCGATGTTGCCGTCGAACTCGGCGATGGGGCTGATGATGCCTCGCAGGTCTTCGGCATCGATTCGCGCGCCCTCGAGCTCGAACTCGGTGGGTTCGCGCACCTGTCGAAGGTCTTCCTTCGCGAAACCGAGCTCGTCGAGCATAGGCCTTTGCCGATGGCGCGCTTCGATTTCGAGGTCGGCCTCGACGTCGAGCACAACGAAGCTCCCATCCCCGAGCTTGATCAGCGACGTGACGTCTAGATCCGCCAAATCGTACTTGAGAAAGAGCCGCGCCAGGCCAGACACGATGCGCGTCATGCGCTTGAGGTCGTTGCCTCCGAGGGACAATGACTTGGCAAGCTCCTTGGCGATGTAATCCGAGAATGGATACAGCGCAGAGAAGTACCGACGAACGATGCGGTCCGGGTGGGTGTCCCCGATGTCGTCGATCTTGCCGGCCATGTCGGCGGCGGCCACGACCGGCCGCTTGGTGGTCCCGTCGTAGGTGAAACTCAGGCTGTATGCCGCTTCGCCGGTCGGCCTGGCCTCGACCAGAATACCGTTGGGCTTGCGACCCCCATCGTCGAGCTCGAGCAGCTCGGCAGCGGCGGCCTGCGCACCCGTAGGGTCGGCGAGCTCCTTCGCCGACCCTGCCGCGACGCCGGGCGCGATGGCCTGGGGCTTCAAGATGAGAGGCCCACCGATGTCGGCGGCAATTTTCCCGACCTGATCGGCGGTCTTGGCAAGCTCGCTCTGAACCAGTGGAATCCGGTGCTTTTTGAGGAGTTGCTTCGCTTCGAATTCGTAAAAGCGCATAGTGGAAGGCGGAGACTAGCCGCTCTTTTGGTTCGCGTCTATGCCGTGATCGCTTCAGCCAGAGCCACCACACGTTTGGCATGGTCCACGTGGAGCCTTTCGATGAGCTTGCCATCGACCAAGACCACCCCTTTGCCCTGCGCCTCGGCCTCGGCATAGGCGTCGATGATGCGTCGGGAAAGCCGGAGTTCGTCCTCGGAGGGTGCAAACACCTCGTTCGCAGCATCGAGTTGCTTCGGGTGGATCAAGGACTTTCCGTCGAAGCCAAGCTCGGCTCCCTGGCGACAGGAATCAACGAACCCTTCCGAGTCGTTCAGATCGAGGAACACCCCGTCGAGGATGGCGACCCCGGCCGCTCGCGCCGCAAGCAGGCACAGGCCCAGGGCGGTAATGAGTGGCAGGCGCATAGCGGTGTGCTGCGCCTGAAGGTCCTTCGCGAGGTCCGACGTGCCCATCACCAGGCCGCCGAGACGTGGGCTCGCATCCGCGACTTCTTCGGCATGGAGCATTCCGCGTGGGGTTTCCATCATGCACCAAATCGTGAGGTCATCCGATGCACCATGAGCGGCCAAGACCGATTCGGCCTGCCGCACCATCTCGGCGCTCTCGACCTTGGGAAGCAGAACCGCGTCCGGGCCAGCCTTCGCCGCGGCGACGAGATCATCGTAGCCCCATGGTGTGTTCAGCCCGTTGGTGCGGATGAAGACCTCGCGCTTGCCGTAGCCGCCAGCCTCGACGGCTTCGACGACCTGCTTGCGGGCGGTCAACTTTGCGTCGGGCGCGACTGCATCCTCGAGGTCGAAGATCAATGCGTCTGCGGAAAGCGAGCGGCTCTTCTCGAGTGCCCGCGCGTTCGCGCCCGGCATGTACAACACACTTCGCCGCGGACGATGCTGCGTGCTCATCGTGACTCCTCTCAGAACTGGTAGGCCGCTTTCAGGTCGGCGTCCTTTTCGGCGAGCATGCGAGCGAGCCCAACCATGACCTTGCATTGCTTGTACGTGGCGTCGTCCTGCATTTTGCCATCGATCATCACCGCGCCGGAGCCGTCGCCCATCTCTTCGATCACCTTCTTGGCCCAGAGCACTTCGTCGACTGGCGGGCTGAACACCTTTCTGGCGATGTCGATTTGAACTGGGTGAAGCGACCAGGCTCCGACGCAACCGAGGAGGAACGCGTTGCGAAACTGGTCCTCGCAGGCGAGCGTGTCACGGATGTCTCCGAACGGGCCGTAGTACGCGAAGATACCATTCGCGACGCACGCATCGACCATGCGCGCGATCGTGTAGTGCCAAAGGTCCTGCTGCGCGGTGACGCGAGGCGCTTCGGGGTCATCTGGGTCCGGATCTGCGCGCACGAGGTACCCAGGGTGTCCACCGCCCACGCGGGTGGTCTTCATCCGGCGCGACGCCGCCAGGTCTGCGGGGCCAAGGCTCATACCCTGCATGCGCGGGCTCGCGCCAGCGATCTCTTCGACGTTCGCCACGCCGAGCGCGGTCTCTAGTATCGCATGCACCAAGATCGGTCGCTTCACGCCAGCACGCGCTTCGAGTTGAGCAAGCAAGCGATCGACGTAGTGGATGTCCCACGGGCCTTCGACCTTGGGCACCATGATCACGTCGACCTTGTCGCCAACCTCCTGGACGATCTGCCCCATGTCGTCGAGGAACCAGGGGCTGTCGAGGCTGTTCACCCGAGTCCAAAGCTGACAGTCGCCGAAGTCGGTCTCCTTGGCGATCTTCACGAAGCCCTCGCGCGCCTCGATTTTCTTGTCCACCTGGATGGCGTCCTCGAGGTTGCCCAGAAGCACGTCGCACTTCCCAGCGATGCTCGGCACCTTGGCCGCCATCTTCGGATTACTCGGATCGAAGAAGTGGATCATTCGCGAAGGCCGGAACGGGATCTCCCGTACGGGCTCCGGCGCTCCAATGGCCATGGGTTTGAAGAAATCCTTGGGATTGCGCATGGTCCCCTTGTCCTAGACGCCATCGATGAGAGATGCAACGGCTCCCAAGGACGAGAGGAACCAATGGAAATCGGGATGAACCTTCCGGTCATGGCACCGGGCCTCGACAGAGACACCTTCTCGAAGTGGTGCCAGCGTATTGACGCCGGCTTTTTCGCGAGCGTCGCGGCGGGCGAGCGAATCTCGTTTTACAACCCGGACATGACGGCGGCTCTCGCCGCGGCTGCGGCGCTCACCGAACGAGTGAAAATCGTCGGCGGTGTGTTCGTCCCGATGCTCCACCACCCGGTCATGCTCGCGAAGCAACTCGCGACGATCGATGTGTTGTCGGGCGGGCGCCTCGTGGCCGGACTTGGGGTCGGTGGGCGTGAGCAGGACTATCAGTCGGTCGGCGCTCCCCTCGGCCATCGTCTCACCCGGCTCGCCGAGAGCGTCGAGACGATGCGCGGGGTCTGGCGTGGAGATCCCGTCGTCGAGAACGCCCTCCCCGTGGGCCCCGCTCCGGTTCAGGAGGGCGGGCCGCGACTTCTCGCCGGCTCTCTCATGGTCGAGTCCATCCAGATGGCCTCGAAATGGGCCGATGGCTTGTGTGGCTTCAGCTTCGGACCCTCGACGGCCGAGATGGAATTGCAGTTCGAAGCGGCGCGACGCGCATGGAGGGAACGCGGTCGTCCCAAGCCGTGGCTCGGGACGGGCTTCTGGTACGCACTCGGCCCGAGCGCACGCGAACAACTCGATGCCTACCTCGATCGTTACCTGAACTTCATGGTGCCGGTCGCGCGCGAGAGCGTGAAGCAGATCTGCATCGTGACTACCCCGCAGGCCCTCAAAGACGCGGTCCGGCAGGCCAAGGACGCGGGCGCCGATGATGTCTTACTGGTCCCGACGACATCCGACCCCGACGACGTGCACCGGGTGACGGACATCCTCGGGTAGCTCGCT
>JAUXFZ010000415.1 GCA_030622585.1 Myxococcales bacterium | reverse complement strand
CCAAGCTCGATGGCTTGAGTGACTTCGTAGCTCGCGCGGAGCTTCTCATAGTCGCGGCGAAGCGACGCGTCGTCTTGCACTAGCTCTTCGGCGAAGAAGGTCTTGTCCGCCAGGACCGAAACCTTGGCGCGAATCAACGGGCCTGCGTCGGTGTCTCCGATCTTGAATCGGTTGGTGGCCTCGCGAGACTCGCCACTCAGAAGGGCATCGAAAGACACGTGGCCCGGCCGTTCCTCGGGCTCGAACACGATGCGCGTCGAACCGATCGTGATTTCGTCACCGGGCTCGAGCGGGCGGTCCTGGCTGACCCTATCCCCGTTGACGTAGGTGCCATTGAGGGAGCCCAGGTCTTTGAGGACGTAGCGGCTCTCGATCAGCTCGATGTGGCAGTGCTCTTTGGACACGACCCGGTCGAGGACCTGATGCGTGTTCCGAGGATGCCGGCCAAGCGAATTGTGGCGAAAGAGCTGACGCTCCTGCCGCCCGCTCGGCCCCATGATACTGATGCGAGCCATAACCCCACTACCAGGCTACCTGGGCCCACCTCAGCCTGCAAAGACGGTGCGGTTCACCAGATGTGACGCGCGACGAGCCCGTCGGGGTGGGCATCGCCGACCCTAGGCGGTGGCGTCTTTGGCCTTGGTCTCGACGATGAACTCCTCTACGGCGCCTCTGACCGGGCGGGAGAAGTAGACCTTCTTGTCGGCAATCTCGCGTAGCGCCGTCACGATCGGGCGGTTTCGGCTGTAAACCAGCGCCGGAGCGCCCTTGATGAGCTGGCGAGTCCGCCGGGCGGCCAAGATGACCAGCGCAAAGCGGTTTTCCTCGTGTTGCAAACAGTCTTCGACGGTAACGCGTGCCATAGGCGCCGGAGGCTAGCAGGGTTCGCCGGCCCGGCAAATCCGTCTGTCCCCCCCTGTCTGAAAAAGCCTTGCCACCAGGCTTGACTCCCCCCATTTCAGGATTAGGTTGGCCGCCGATCAGCACTCTTGCTCATCGAGTGCCAACAAGCTGACGGGTAGCATATCTGCCCGAAAACGGAGGGATAAATGGCCATTCGTCCATTGCATGACCGCATTTTGGTCAAGCGAGTGAAGGAAGAAGAGACAACTAAAGGCGGGATCATCATTCCGGATACCGCCAAGGAAAAGCCGATCGAGGCCAAGGTGGTCGCGGTGGGAACCGGGCGCATCCTCGATAGCGGGGAGCTCCGGGAGCTTGCCGTAAAGAAGGGCGACCTGGTCCTCTTCGGCAAGTACGGCGGTACGGAGGTCAAGATCGACGGTGAAGACCACCTGATCCTCCGCGAAGACGACATCCTCGGAATCATCGAATAGGAGACTGAGAAACATGGCTGCGAAAGAGATCATTTACGATACCGCTGCTCGCGACCGCATTCTGGCCGGCGTGAACGCTCTGGCGAATGCGGTGAAAGTCACGCTCGGTCCCAAGGGCCGCAATGTCGTGATCGAGAAGAGCTTCGGCGCACCGACCGTCACCAAAGACGGCGTCACGGTCGCCAAAGAAATCGAGCTTGCCGACAAGTTCGAGAACATGGGCGCCCAGATGGTGCGCGAGGTCGCTTCGAAGACCTCCGACATCGCGGGCGACGGCACCACGACCGCCACTGTGCTTGCACAGGCGATCATCCGAGAAGGCACCAAGATGGTTGCCGCGGGTCACAACCCGATGGAGATCAAGCGGGGCATCGACGCGGGCGTGCGAACCGTCGTCGCGGAGCTCCAGTCGCTCTCGAAGGCCACCAAGGATCCGAAAGAGATCGCACAGGTCGGCACGATCAGCGCGAACGGCGACCCAACCATTGGCGACATCATCGCCGAGGCGATGGAAAAGGTCGGCAAGGAAGGCGTCATCACGGTTGAGGAGGCCAAGGGTCTCGAGACCGAGCTCGACGTCGTCGAGGGCATGCAGTTCGACCGCGGTTACCTGTCGCCCTACTTCGTGACCGATTCGGAGCGCATGGTCGCCGAGATCGAAGATCCCTACATCCTCATCGTCGAGAAGAAGATCTCGAACATGAAGGACCTTCTGCCGGTTCTCGAAGCGATTGCCCGTCAGCAGAAGCCCCTCATCATTCTCGCCGAAGACGTCGAGGGCGAGGCGCTTGCCACGCTCGTCGTCAACAAGTTGCGGGGCACGCTGCAGACCGCCGCCGTCAAGGCACCGGGCTTCGGCGATCGCCGCAAGGCCATGCTCGAAGACATCGCCATCCTCACCGGTGGAACCGTCGTGAGCGAGGATCTGGGCATCAAGCTCGAAAACGTGACCCTCAATGATCTGGGCCGCGCCAAGCGAGTCACCATCGACAAAGAGACGACCACCGTCGTCGACGGCGGTGGCAAGAAGAAGGAGATCTCGGGCCGCATCGAGACCATCCGCAAGCAGATCGAGGACACCAGCAGCGACTACGATCGGGAGAAGCTGCAGGAGCGCCTTGCGAAGCTCGCTGGAGGCGTCGCGGTGATCAAGGTTGGCGCTGCCACCGAGGTCGAGATGAAGGAAAAGAAGGCGCGCGTCGAAGATGCGCTGCACGCCACGCGCGCAGCTGTCGAAGAGGGCATCGTTCCTGGCGGCGGTGTCGCCCTGGTTCGCGCCCAGTCCGCTCTCGAGAAGCTCGACGTATCCGACGAGCAAAAGGTGGGCACTGGGATCCTCCGGCGTGCCATCGAGGAGCCGCTTCGTCAGATTGCGGCCAACGCAGGGCTCGAAGGCTCGATCGTCGTGAACGAGGTTCGCGGCGGCAAGGGCGCATTCGGCTTCAACGCGCAGACCGAAGAGTACACCGACCTGGTCAAGGCTGGTGTCATCGACCCGACCAAGGTCGTTCGTAGCGCTCTTCAGAACGCAGGTTCGGTTGCGGGCTTGATGCTCACCACCGAGGCTCTCGTCGCTGAGGTGCCGAAGGACGATCCGCCGATGGGTGGCGGCGGCCACGACCACGGCGGCGGCGGCATGGGCGGCATGGGCTTCTAAGCCAAGCTGACCCTCAACACAGGAAGAGCCGGAGCACCTAGTGCTTCGGCTTTTCTGTTTAAAGGGCTCGCTCTGCGGCTGTTGGGTTGGGGGCGTGGGGTGGTTTTGTTGTCTCCGACCCGCCCACCCCCGCCCGTAGTCCTCCCTGCCGCGGCGGTCGCTGCGCTCCGCCTTGGCGGCGCTTTGCGCCGGGCTTCGCCCTGCGGGCTTGCGGGTTGAAGCTGCGTGCTACGATCCCGCCGTGGGTTCCACTTCGGGCAAGCTGACCGAGTATCGGAGGCGGCTTCGGGTTGCTGCGGCTACTGTGCTGGCGGTCCGAATTGCGGCTGCCGCGACTGCGGTGGGGCTTGCCTCGTTCGTGTTGGTGGCATGGGTTCTTGGGCCGATGACTCCCCTCGTCTGGCTGTGTATCGGCTGGGCGGTGGTGTTTGGGATGACCACGGGGGCGGTGGCTTGGTCGATTCAGCCCTTGCTGAGGCTTCGTGGGCACGGGGCGCTTGGGTTGGTTGCCGACGGGCAGCCTTCCCTCCTGTCGCCGTTGCAGAGCGCGTACGAGCTTCAGACTGAGCGGGCCTTCTCGCGCGAGT
>JAUXFZ010000535.1 GCA_030622585.1 Myxococcales bacterium | reverse complement strand
GAAACCATGTGTGGATCCATCTGTCGGAGAAATACGACAATAAGACGGGGAACGGCATATTCGCCGACGGCATGTCCGAGCTGGACGACGTCACCGGTGCGTTGCTCGACAAGCTCGACGAGTTGGGCGTTGCCGACAACACGATTGTCATCTGGTCGACAGACAACGGCGCCGAGATCTTCACCTGGCCGCAGGGCGGCAATCACCCCTTCAGGGGCGAGAAAGGCCTAACCAACGAAGGCGGTTTCCGGGTGCCGCAGCTGGTCCGCTGGCCCGGCAAAATCAAGCCAGGCACGATCATCAACGACATCTTCGCGCATGAAGACTGGATGCCGACCTTGCTCGCAGCGGCCGCAGGCGAGGATACCGACATTCAGGCAAGGCTGAAGAAGGGCGGCGTCAAAGCGGACGGCAAGACCTTCAAGGCGCATCTCGATGGCTATAACCAGATGGACGTGCTCACGGGCAAAGGCCCGGGCACGCGTAACGAGCTCTTCTACTTCAGCGGCGACGGCGATCTGAACGCGATTCGAGTCGGCGAATGGAAAATCACTTTCACGGAGATGTGGGGCAACCTACCGACGGCCTGGCACAAAACCCCAAGCTGGCCGCTCATCACCAACCTGCGTCGCGATCCCTACGAGCGCTTCACGGATCAATCCTCGATGTACACAAAATGGTGGGCGAAGCGGATGTTCCTAATGGTGCCTGCGCAAGAGTATGTTGGAAAGCAGCTGGCGACCTTGAAAGAATTTCCGCCGGCGAGGGGTTCGAGCCTGAGTCTCGGTAAGCTGATGGATAAGATCACCTGGGCCACTTCAGCGTCCAAGTAGGGCCCAGACCGACGGACAAGTTCGTGCGCCCCGTGAACTAAGCCGCGCTTTCTTCGCTCACGTCCCACCCCGGGAAGAGCAACACCGCTGGATGAACGCGAAGAGCTCGCGCCAAGGTCTTGGCTCGTTCCGCGCCGAGCTCTTTACTGGCCTCACGTGTGCTATAATCAACCTCATGAAGACGTCCTCTGGAGGAGTAAGGGCCGGCGCGGAGGAGAGAGCTGCCGCAAGGCGGCGGAGCAGTGATTGGTATTCGGCCAAGTTCCGGAGCCTCGAAGAGATGACAGAGGCCGATCTCGACGAAGCGGCTTTGATGGTGCCCGAAGAGCGCCTGCGACTTGTTTTTCTGCTGTCGGGGCAGCTCGCTGAGGGTGGGTCGATGCCCCGCGAGGCGTGGCCGGTTGGCGTACTGCGATTCGGAGCCGAGCCCAAATGACAGAGGCGGACCGCACGACGACGCTTCGTCAGCTGCCCGACCTCCTCGATTTCTTGGATGCCCTCAACAAAGCGAAAGCCAAGTATCTAGTGATCGGTGGGCATGCGGTGGGCTTGCATGGTCACTCGCGTGCGACAAAGGACCTCGACGTTTGGATAGGGAACGATGGCGCCAACCGTGAAGCCGTGATTCGCGCCCTCGAGGCGTTTGGCGCGCCCGGGAGCGTCATGCGTAACTTGGCTTCCGCCTCGAAAGACGAGTTCGTGTTTCTCGGCCATCCGCCGCAGCGCATCGATCTCTTGCAGATCATCCCTGGGTTTGAGGACTTCGAGCGCGGGTACGCGCGGCGGACCTGCGTCCCAATCGACGGGGTCGACGCAAACGTGATCGGCTTCGAGGACCTCCTGGTCGCCAAGCGAGCCGCCGGCCGTCCGCAGGATCTGGTTGACGTGAGTCGTCTCGAGAAAGTGCGCGCAAAAGAGAATGAGCTGGGGCGCAAACGCGGCCCGTCGAAAGATCGCGGACGCGACGACTCCTCACGTTGACGAAGGTTTCCCGAACTCGTCCCTGGGAAGGTGGGGGCGGAGCTTAGGCGTGCTCACTCGCGACGATTGTCACCGTGTTTTAGCTGCTTGGAATGCTTCTTACTGATTTGCGCCTCGAGTTTGTGCCGCGTTTGGTCGATCGCCTCGTACGGCTCCCGATGCGTAGCCGATGCCTCGAAATTGTGTCCTCCGCCCCACACCTGGGCGCTCACTTTCGTCTCCTGATGAGGACCACCCTCCCATGAAACCGCCACGCGACCGTCCACGAGGTCGCTCATGAACTCGTCGAGGCCACCGATCCGATCGACGATCACACTCCGCAGAGCATCATCGAGGTCGTAGTGCACACTGTCGATTTCGAGCTTGATCATAACGTCTCCTCCTCGCTTGCCATCAGGCGTCTCCGTCCAAGTCTTTGTCTAGATGGACGCCCTTAGACGCCAGCCGGAATCATTGCGACGATGCGTTGGATCGTCCAGAAGGCTGCCAGCCCTCCAATCGCATACGGTGCCACCTTCCACGCGTCCAACCGCCGCGTGTATCGCGATGGCGTCACCGGAATCTGTCGAAGGCCTGCGAGTGCGAGAGCCACGACGGTCACGAACAGGATCTGTCCGGTCTCTACGCCGAGGTTGAACATCAGAAGAGAGAGCGGCACCTCGTGTTCGGGAATGCCGACTTGGGAGAGTGCGCCTGCGAAGCCGAGCCCGTGGATCAGCCCGAAG
>JAUXFZ010000050.1 GCA_030622585.1 Myxococcales bacterium | reverse complement strand
GCCGAGCAAGGTGTTCTGTTGAGTAAGGGAGTCTAAGGGCACCATTTGCCCTCTATATATGCACGGCTATGCTGAACGGTCGAGGCATCGCCCCCCCCACCCCCCGCGCTGCCGCCCTTATCCTTACCATGCAGCTCCCAAAGCCGAACCGCGGGCTCCCACGATGCTCCGCGACGCGACGCCTCCTTCTGGGCTCGGTGCTCCTCTCGCTCTTCGGGGTGAGCTGCACCGACGGCTCGGCCACGCAGGTCGTGGTGCTGATGAATACAGACTATGCGGTTCCGGCTGAAGTGGATCGCGTCCGCGCGCGCGTGTCCAAAATCGTTCAAACCGGCGCAGGGCAAGAGGAGGTCGAAACCTGGCTCCGCGTGTTCCCGGTCTCCAACGGAACGCAGGCCGAGGCGGGCGTGTTCGAGCTTCCGGCAACCTTTGGCATCCTGCCGGAGGCGTCCGACGTCGATCGCGAGATCGTGATTGAGCTAGAGGCTCTCGCGAGCGGTCGGGAAGGCGTACTGGTCTCTCGCCGCGTCAAGACCGGATTCATTTCTGGCCAGGCCTTACTCGTCCGGATGCTTTTGCACCGCGCGTGTGCCGACGTGACTTGTTTGGAAGGGACCAGTTGCGGATGTCCCGACGATGCATCCTGCGAGACGCCGGCCTGCATGGATGAATGGCTTCCCCCCGAAGACCTCGAGCGCATCGACGACCCAGGCACGCTTCCAGTCGACGCGGGCATGCCTGCGACCGACGCCGGGACCGAGCCCGACGCAGGGATGGATGATGGTGGCATCGACTGCGAGGCACCGCTTTCAATCTGCGGACTCGACTGCGTCAATACACAAACCGACCCGCGCTACTGCGGTGATTGCGCGACCACGTGCCCTGGTGGGCACGTCTGCGAGCTGGGCTCTTGCGTAGATCCTGGCGATTGCCGCACCAACGGAGTCGGGTGCAGCGGGTTTACTTACTGCGACGAGGCTTCCGGCGAGTGTTTGCGTGGATGCACGAGCGACACGCAATGCACGGGCCAACACGAGACTTGCGATACCGATACACGCGATTGCGTTTGCTCTTCTGGGTTTGAGCAATGCGACTTTCGTTGCGTGGACACGCAAGCTGACCCTCGCTACTGCGGTGATTGCGTAACGTCGTGTCCCGCAGGCGACGTTTGCGATCTCGGCATCTGCAGGGATCCGGGCGACTGCCGGACCAACGGGAACGGTTGCAGCGGGTTCACCTATTGCGACGAGGCTTCCGGCGAGTGCCTGCTCGGCTGCGAAGTCGACGGCCAATGCATGGGTGAGCACGAGGTCTGCGATACCGGTATTCACGATTGCGTCTGCGGTTCCGGCTACCATCAGTGCGGGGCGGTCTGCGTCTCCGACCTAGACGCCGCAACGTGTGGAGCCTCGTGTACCCCCTGTCCGGCCCCGCCCAACTCCATCGCGATATGCTTTCTCGGCACCTGTGGGTTCGTCTGCGACGACAACTTCGAACGCTGTGAGGATGCTTGTTGCCCCACCAGCTGTCCGCCCGGGCAGGCGCTTTATGGCGGCAGTTGCGCTCAAGTACATCTTCGGACGGCCGATTCTCAAGGCAACGTGGGGCAGTACACAGCCTTGGCCCTCGACGCCGCGGGCACCGCTCACATCAGCTACTACGCGGACAACGGAAAAGACCTCCGGTACGCAACGAGTCGAAATGATGGGTCGTGGACCGTTGAAACAGCCGCGAGCCAAGACGATGTCGGCCAGCACACCTCGCTCGCTTTTGACGCGGCGGGCTTTGCTCACATCAGTCACTATAGATCCAACGGCCGGGATTTGATGCTCGCGACTCTGCAAAGCAACGGCTTGTGGACCGATCAAGTCGTCGACAGTACGGGCGACGTCGGCAAGTTTACCTCGCTAGCCTTCGATCCCGCCGACCTCCCACGGATCAGCTATTATAGATCCGATGGCAGGGATCTCATGGTTGCGGCCCAGGAGACCAAAATCTCGTGGAGCGTGCAGACCATCGGTGGTGCTGATGACGATGACGATGAGGACGTGGGCGAGCACACCTCGCTTGCTTTCGATCCCGCTGGGGTTGCCCACATCAGTTACTACAGCGCGGAGAACAAGGACCTCATGCTTGCGACCCAGCAGAGCGACGGCTCGTGGACCGTGCAGACGGTCGACAGCACGGTCGACGTCGGGAAGTTCACCTCGTTAGCCTTCGATCCCGCCGGCGCTGCGCACGTTAGTTACTACGATTCCGCTAATAAAGACCTCATGCTGGCAAAGCGGGTGGCTGGCGTGTTCTGGATCACGCAGACCGTGGATGGCTTGGGTGACGTGGGGCAGTACACTTCGTTGGCCTTCGACGCGAACGGGTTAGTCCGTATCAGTTACTACGATTCGGCTAATAAAGACCTCATGCTTGCAACCGAGGTGGGCGGCGGGTCGTGGGCCGTGCAAACCATCGACGGCCCGAATGACGTTGGCCAGCACACCTCGCTGGCCATCGACGCCCTCGGTCAAGCGCATATCAGCTACTACGACTCGACGGCCACCGACCTCAAATACGCACTCGTCGCCCCGGCGGAGTGAAGAGGGCTCTACCGACTTCGACACCACACGAAGCCGCGAGCAACTCGGCATCGTGGCGGACGGCATGCGACGTCAGTCCTCGTCGCGAGGTCGCCGAGAGCCCTCCCTGGATTCGTGCTAAACCTATCCGGACCATGACTCGGCTCCAGCGACATCGCCTGAGCGCACTCGCTTTGCTCATCGCACTGTGGACCGGCTGTACGGAGTCCGGCGGCGTCGGGTATCAAGCGCCGAGCCCGCCTGCCGAAGCACCGTTGGCGGGGGAGGTCGATCCATTCATTGGTACGGCGGCTGACGGGATGACCTTTCCTGGCGCGCTCGTGCCCTGGGGCATGGCTTCACCGAGCCCCCACACGAAGCTGACCACCGCGGCTGACGGGCTCGAAGGCGTGTTCGTGAACGGCGGCTATCGATATGGGGACCCTCAGATTCACGGCTTCGGCCTGACGCACCTGAGCGGTGTGGGCTGTCCCGACCTCGGTCTTCCCGTGGTTGCGCCGACGTCAGGCGCCACGCCCGCCAACTTCGACGCCTACGGCTCTGCCTATCGCAGCGAGGTCGCCTACGCCGGCTACTATGGCGTCGAGCTCAGTGACATGGACACGGTGGCCGAGATGACGGCGACTCCCCGAACCGCGGTGTTTCGCTTTTGGTTTCCGCAGGACAAGCCCGCCAACATCACGGTCGATGCGGCGCGAGGTGTTTCTTGGATTCGAAATCGGGGCGACCTCGAGGTTGTGGGACCCAACGAGATCGCTGGCTCCGCAGCGTTCGGAGAATTCTGTGTCGAAGGGGGTGGAGGGCGGCTCTACTTCGTTGCGCGTGCAGACCACGCAGCTGACTCGGTTGGCGTCGTCGAGGACGGCGTTGTCAGCGACGCAGTCCGAGCGACGGGGGATGCCATGGCGTTTCTGCGCTACGAAACGCCGCCCAAGGAGCCCGTGACCGTGTGGGTCGGCCTGTCCTGGGTGAGCGTCGAGCAGGCCCGAGCCAACTTGGAGGCCGAGCAACTGCCCTTCGACGTGGCCCGCGACGCTGCATCGGTGGCCTGGCAACAGCGCCTCGGACGCGTCGAAGTCGCTGGCGGCACCGAAGACGATCGCGTTCGCTTCTATACGGCCCTCTACCATGCGCTGATCCACCCCAGCATCTTGAGCGACGTCGACGAGACCTATCCGATTTTCTCTCGTGACGAAATCGGCCAGACCAGTGATGGAGCACGCTACACCGTGTTCTCGCTGTGGGATACGTACCGCACCCTTCATCCTCTCGTCACGCTCGTCTATCCCGAGACGCAGCTCGAGATCGTCAAAGGGATGCAGGACATGACGCTTCACGCCAATGCTCCACCCAAGTGGGAGCTGATCAGCGACGAGGTGCAACCCATGGTCGGCGACCCGGCACTGATTGTCTTTGCGGATTCCTACATGAAGGGTCTCACCAGCTTCGACGTCGGCGCCGTGTACGATGTGATGCGCGACGCCGCGGAACGTGAGAGCCATCGTCCGGGCGACACCGAATACCTCGATCTCGGCTTCGTCCCGATGGAGCGCGCCGATACGGTGTGGGGACCTGTGTCGACGACGCTCGAATATGCGTTTGCCGATTGGGCGCTCGCGCAACTCGCGGAGGCGCTTGGTCGCGACAGCGATGTGCCCGGCCTCTTGGAACGAGGCCAGTCCTATCGCGGGTTCTATGACGACGAAACCGGCACACTGCGGCCGAGAAACGCGGACGGCTCGTTCCTGGAGCCTTTCGATCCGGACGCCGCTGAAGGGTCGGCGCCCCTGCGGCTCGGGGGTCCTGGTTATGTCGAGGGCACCGCCTGGCAGTATGCCTTCTTCGTGCAGCACGACGTCGAGGGGTTGATCGCGCTCCACGGCGAGCAAGCCTTCGTCGATCGGCTCACCTGGGTGTTCGACACCGACCGCTTCGTGCTCTGGAACGAGCCCGACATGGCGTATCCTTATCTCTTCACGTTTGTGCCCGGTGCGGAGCACAACACCCAGCGGGAGGTCCGGTCCGCGATGGAACAGTTCTTCGGAACGGGTCCCGACGGACTGCCGGGCAACGACGACGCGGGCGCGTTGAGCGCATGGTTCGTGTTTTCGGCGATGGGCTTCTATCCGGTGACCCCTGGGCTGCCCGAGTACCGGATCGGAAGCCCCCTGTTCGATCGGATCACTTTGCACCTGAGCCCGAATCACCATGATGGCGAAACGTTCGTCATCGAAGCGGCCGGCAATGGCCCGGACAACGTCTTCGTGACGAGCGCCATGCTCGATGGGGAGCCTCTGCTCACTCCCGTGCTCTCCCATCGAGCGATGACCGGCGGCGGCGAGCTCAGCCTGCAAATGAGCCCGACCCCCTGAACGGGAAGTCGTTTTGGCGGTGCGTGAATCCCTTATGAAGGAGATCGCGTTGCGTGTTATTGATAGCGCCTATGGCCGCGTACATGTACCCGATCAGCTTGGCCGCACTCTCCGCTTTGATGGTCGTTCTCGAACGCTTCTTCCCGTGGCGGCCGGAACAAAAGCAATTGCGGCCCAAGCTATGGTCGGACGTCCTCTATCTCGTGTTCAACGGGCACTTCTTGGGTCTGTTGCTTGCAGGGCTGGCGAGCACTTGGGTTCTCCCTCACGTCGACCGGTGGCTCGCTGCCGAAGGGCTAACCGATGGGGTGTACCGAAACGCAGCGATGGACTGGCCGCTATGGGTTCAGGTCATCGTCGCGCTGGTGGCCCTCGACTTCATCCAGTGGTGTGTGCACAACCTCTTGCATCGCGTCCCGTTCCTTTGGGAGCTGCATAAGGCACACCACAGCGTCGAGGATGGGGAGATGGACTGGATCGTCTCCTTCCGGTTCTCCTGGTTGGAGGTCGTCGTCTACAAGTCGGTTCTCTATCTGCCGATGGTCTTCTTCGGGTTCCGCTGGGAAGCGCTGATGTTCCACGCCATTTTCGGCACGCTGATCGGCCACCTCAATCACGCAAACCTCAACCTCGGGCACGGGCCGTGGCGCTACATCCTCAATAGTCCGCGCATGCACATTTGGCATCACGACTATACTGGCACCGCCAAGACCACGGTAAACTACGGCATCATCTTCAGCACCTGGGACTGGATCTTTGGTACGGCAAAGATGCCACCCGACCCGCCAGCACAACTCGGCTTCGCGGGCGTCGAGACCTTCCCCGATAGTTTTTTCAGCCAGGAGATCTGGCCGCTTGAGAAATTGTGGCCGCGCATGCACAGCAAGCTCGTCTGGTCATTGGTAGGCGCGCTGGTACTCGCGGCGGCGTGGTATCTGCGCGAGCCTCGCGGTCATCATCCCGAGACTCCGATGTTGGGCGAGGTGTCTGCTGCTTCGCAACCAAGTGGGGTCCTTCCTGCCGCCGGCGCCTATTCTTCAGATCCGACCGAAGCCGAATCCGCGATAGCGCATTTCGGTGATCAAGCCCGTGCGGATGGCTACGCCGACGACGGATCGATGGTCAGTGTCGCGGAGCTCGCGAAGGCGCTCGGTGCTCCTTCGCTGGTCTTGCTCGACGTGCGTCCACCGGATCGCTTCGCTCTGGGACACATTCCAGGTGCGCGTCAGCTCTACCGCAGCGACTACGCGAGCACCGACGAAATCCCCGGCATGTCGCGAACGCCCGGTGAGCTCGAGCAGTTGTTCCGTGAGCGCGGCGTTCGCGAGGGCAGCACGGTGGTGCTCTACGGTGACGGCGGGCCCGAGCCGTACCGGCTGTGGTGGACACTTCGTTCGGTCAGCGACTTCGGCTCCAGCGTTCTCGACGGTGGGCTGCAAGCCTGGAAAGCGGCTGGACACTTCGTCGCCGGCGGGGAGGGGCTCACGATCGCGGTCGGCGACGTGTCGTTGGGCGAGCCCAGCACGCCTCCGATCCAGCGATGGGCGGAGACCTCGGTGTTCATCAGTCAGAAGCCGGGCGCGCAGCTAGTGGACACTCGTAGCGCGATCGAGTTCAGCGGGCGCGAGCGTCATCCCAAAGCAGCGCGGGCGGGCCGTATCCCGGGTGCGGTGCATCTCGACTGGGTGGAAGTGTTGCGCGATCCCGACGCGGACCACCGGTTGAGGTCCCCCTCGGAGCTGCGCGAGCTGCTCTTGCGTCGCGGCGTGGCAGTGGACAAGCCCATCGTCACATACTGCCAGTCCGGCACCCGGTCTGCCGCTGTCTATTTCGCGCTCTTGCAGCTCGGCCTCGATGGGGATGACAGGCTGAACTACGACGGCTCTTGGGCCGAGTACAGTCGGCTCGATCTACCGGCGGAACCGTGATGCGAGTGGCGACCCTCGTGATGGTGGCCTTCGCGGTGATATTCGGTAGCGCGCTCGCTTTCCCTGGCGCTTCAGGTCCCTCGACGGTTGAGCATCGGGACGAGAGCTTCGTCCGCGGCGTCGCGCTCGGCCTATTCGCGACCGACCCAGAATGGGACTACGGACCACTGGTCGACGAGATCCGCGCCCGCCGCGCGACCGATGTGCTGGTGGTCGTCAACGCCTACCAGGCCGATCGCTCGGCCTCGGACATCGCACTCCGCCCCGGCCGCTCGCCAACCCATTTTACCGTGGAGCGCACGCTATCCCAGATCCGGCGTGCGGGGATGCGAGCGGCCCTGATGCCGGTCGTTCGGCTGCAAAGGCGCGCCCCGGATGACTGGCGCGGCGTGATCGCTCCGTCCGACGGGTTCGATGCTTGGTTTGATTCATACCGCCGTCTCGTGCTTCCGCTAGCGCGTATTGCAGAGCGAGCTGGCGCGCGACGCTTCATCATCGGCTCCGAGCTCGGCTCCCTCGAGCGGTATGAGGCGCAGTGGCGAACGTTGATCTCCGAGTTGCGACCGCAGTCCTCTGGTACGCTAACCTATTCGGCCAACTGGGACCGAGCTCATGCGGTGGGTTTCTGGGATGCCCTCGACGAGGTCGGTCTCACCGCATACTTCCCCCTCGACGGTGGGGCTGGACCCCCTTCGGCCGAGATGCTGGCGGAAGCGTGGAGAACGCCGCGCGCCCAGATCGACGCTCTCGCACAGCGCGTGGCAAAGCCCGTGCTGGTCACGGAGATCGGCTATCCGAGCCAGCGCGGCGCAGCCAAGCACCCATGGGATGACACCTCGGCGGCGCCTGTGGACTTGCTCGCGCAACGACGCCTGTACCGTGGTTTTTGCGATGCGTTCGCACAGACCCCGAGCATATCGGGTTTCTATGTTTGGAACTGGTTTGGCTTCGGAGGCCCTCGAGATTCGGGCTTCACCCCGCGGGGCAAACCAGCCGCAAGCGAGCTGATGGCGTGCTTCGCCCGCCCATGGCCGGCCCGAGGCACTTCACTCGCAGGAAACCCATCATGAGCAGCAAGTACGACGAACAGTTTCTCGAGCCTGGGCGCCGCCGCTTCGTCCTGGGGACATTGGGCCTGGGCGGGGGCACCCTGTTGTCGGCGGTTGCCGGCTGCCGTGAAACCGAGCCTCCCCCGGCGCCCGCTCCGTCTGCAACTCAACCGCGCGTCGTCGAGGCGCCAGAGCTTCCGGACAACAAGGACCCGGCCAACTTCATCAAGCACGGGGATAGCCCGCTCACCCTCGAAACACGACGCGAGAAGCTCGGTACGAGTGTCCTCACGGCCACCAGTATGCTGTTCGTTCGCCAGAACCTTCCCCTACCGCCGCCGGAGTTTGTCGCCGATCGTGAAGGTTGGACCACACGCGTCGAGGGGGTGAAACGTCCAGGTGAGATTCGCGTCGACGCGCTCAAGCGGCTCGGCCTGACCACGATCGCCACGGTCCTGCAATGCTCCGGTAACGGCCGGAAGTACTACAAACACGATCCGACCGGCTCGCGTTGGGGCGTGGGCGCTGCGGGATGCGTCATGTGGAGCGGGGTGCCCCTCCGGGACGTCGTGGAGCACTTCGGCGGCGTCAATAAAGGGATTCGCTATCTGACCACCACCGGCGGTGAGCCTCTCCCGCAGGGTATCGACCGCAACCACGTGGTGGTGGAGCGCTCGATTCCGATCGACAAAGCCCTCGACGATTGTCTGCTGGCTTGGGAGATGAATGGCGAGCCGATTCCGCGTTCGCACGGCGGGCCACTTCGGTTGATCGTGCCCGGCTATTTCGGGTGCAACCAGATCAAGTTCGTCAAACGTCTCACCTTCACCGCCGAGCAGGGCCCCGCGAAGATCCAGCAAACCGGTTATCGGATGCGTCCGATCGGACAAAAGGGCTCGGCTGACCAACCCGCCATGTGGGAGATGCCGATCAAGTCCTTCGTGACGCTCCCGACCGAGCGAACACCCAGGGTGGCCGGGAAGTTTCGCGTTACCGGGGTGGCCTTCGGCGGCACCACGGCGTTGGCCAAAGTCGAAGTGTCCACCGATGGAAAACGCTGGCAGGACGCGCGCTGGGTCGGCCCGGACCTTGGGCGTTATGCGTGGCGGGTGTTCGAGATCGAGCTCCGGCGCGAGGCCGGCCCGGTCAGGATCTATAGCCGAGCAACGGCCTCTGACGGGGAGGTCCAACCGGAGCTGCGCAACGAGAACGAGCGGGGCTACGGGAACAATAGCTGGCGGGACATGGGCGTCACCGTCCAAGTGTGCGCCGAGGACGACGACATCTGTTTGACGCCGCCGCGGGAACAGAGCGACGTTCCACGTGGGCCGCGCAAGCCGGTGGTGCTGTCCGAGTCCGGCGAGCGAGGCCGCATCCTCTTCCGCGAGACGGCGCCGCCTCCGTGTGGGACCTGCCACACTCTTGCGGACGCCGAGGCGATGGGCGCCGTCGGTCCCAACCTGGACGAGCTCGGTCGCAGCGCCCAGCAGGTCAAAGCGGCGGTGACCAACGGCGTCGGCGCGATGCCCCCGTTCGGCGAAACGCTCACCCCCGACCAGATCGACGACGTGGCCCGCTACGTCTACGAGGCCACCCGGCGCGATTGACCAGCCAAGCCCTCTTAGCGCGCCTGTCTTTCGTAGATCAGGTCGTACTGAATCGGTGATGCGAGCTTTTCGCTCGTCATGTAGACCGACATCACGAGTTGCCCTGATTCGTTCAGGCGGTAGGTCGATTTCCGTTTCGCCTGTTCGAAGACGAAGAACTGCTGGATCGCGTCTTCGGTCATCCGATATGAAAGCTTGGAGTCCCGTCCGTTAGGCCCGACCACCTCACGCTCCTTGCCGTCGAACGGCGCTAGGGCAGCATACTTGCCCATCGTGATGGAAACGTTCGGACCCACGCGAGCGATCTCGATGCGTTGCGGCAGCTCTTTGTGGTTGGCGAGGCGGTTCGCGGCGATCTTTCGGCCGAGCCAGCCTAAGCTCGTCACCGCTGCCTCGATCGACTTCTGGATCTTGGCGTGATCCTTCTCCGTGTCACCTACGTATCGATAGCTACCGGACAG
>JAUXFZ010000033.1 GCA_030622585.1 Myxococcales bacterium | reverse complement strand
CTCGGCGTACTACACTTACGTGAAACGGCGTCCGTCAGGCAGCCATGCGGCCGCCGCCAGATCGGCGATCAAGACCTTGGAACCCCACGCGAAGCTGCCGCCCGAGCCCGAATCCGAATTGGATCCGGCATCCGAACCCAAACCTGAACCCGAAGCTGCAGCGGACCCCGACACGGAGCCCTCGCCCGTGAAAGAGTCGGCGCAGGCGTCAGAACCGGTAACACCATGAGCCCTGCTGTACGTCGTCATGCCTCCACCATCCTCGCGATTCTCACGCTCCTGGTGACTGCCTCATGCAGCGAAGAAAGCAAAGCCGTAGACGAGCCGGAGGTCCGCGAGCTGCGGCTTCTGCAGGCGTTTCCGGATGGAGCCGAGCACGATCCTTTCGCGCGTCCACAGCCCACGCTGCATGACGTCCTCACGCGGATCTGGGACGCGACTGACGACGACAATGTCAAAGGGCTCTTTATACGGGTGGGCCCGCTTCAGGGGGCCTGGGGCAGCGTCGGGGATCTCGTCGAGGCGCTGAGCGAGTTCCGCGCCGAGAACAGACCCGTCCATTGCCACTTCGAGACCGCAGACAATGTGGGCTACTTGCTCCTCGCATCCGTGTGCGACCGGATCGGCATGTCCCCGGCAGGCACCCTCGATTTGATCGGTCCAGCGGCCGTGATGATCTATGCCCGCGCGTTGCTCGAGAAGGTAGGCGTCGAAGCCGAGATCCTTCACATGGGGCGATACAAGGGCGCTGGCGACATGTTCATTCGCAACGAGATGCCCAAGGAAGCCAAGGCCTCGATGGATGCCATCCTCGATGACCTGTACGCCGCTCTGATCGAGGCAACCCAGAAGAGAACCGACGGGCGACCGAGCGAGGCCAAGAAGTTGATCGACGGAGGCCCGTACGGCTCGGCAGCGGCCGTCGACGCGGGTCTGGTTGATTCGGCGACCTTCCTTCGAGAAGCACGCGAGGAGATCAAAGCGGCGGCGGGCGTCGATGCGATTCGTCGGACACGCATGCTGCCTAAGCAGGCGCCTCTGACCCTCGGTCAGTTTCTGAACCTACTGAGCGGCGAGTCCGACAAGACCGAGGCCGCCGGGGAGCGCGTTGCCTTGGTGTTCGTGAACGGCAGCATTACCGACGGGGAGTCCGGCTCGACGGGTGATGCGGTGTCCGGGCCCTTCGTGCGGGTGATGAAGCGGCTCGAAGACGATGAAAACGTCAAAGC
The DNA here is from genome assembly GCA_030622585.1 of Myxococcales bacterium. Taxonomy (GTDB): domain Bacteria; phylum Myxococcota_A; class Polyangia; order Polyangiales; family Houyiibacteriaceae; genus SG8-38. Next base: position 10,502 of record JAUXFZ010000033.1, on the reverse strand, counting down.
CGTCGTCATGCGCATCAACTCGCCCGGAGGTTCCGCACTCGCTAGCGACCGGATGTGGGATGCGGCGCGCCACCTCGCGGAGGCCAAGCCGCTGATCGCGAGCGTCGGCGACATGGCAGCCAGCGGCGGCTACTACATCGCGTCTGCGGCCGATGAGATCCTCGCACACCCAAACAGTCTGGTTGGGTCGATTGGCGTCGTCGGCGGGAAGTTCAACTTCGCGGGACTCGCCGAGGAGATCTGCGTGAGCACGTACGTCCTGCAGCGTGGTCGGCGCGCCGCGTGGTCGACCCCCGTGCGCGCCCTGAACCCGACCGAGCGCGAGGCGTTCGAGGGCCTTTTGCGCGACACGTACGATCGGTTCATCGACCGGGTCGCAACCGGCCGCAAGATGGAGCACGCAGCGGTGCTGCGGGCAGCGGAAGGCCGCGTGATGACCGCGCAGGACGGCATGGAGCTCGGCCTCATCGACGAGATGGCCGGTTTGAGCGCAGCGCTGATTCGGGCCCGCGCAGCCGGTGGGCTGGGCCCTGACGCACCCGTGGAGCTTTGGCCTTCGACGAAAGGCATGATCGATGCGATCAACGACCTGCTGAGCGGTAACGGGGACGACGACGCGCAAACACTACAGCGCTTGTGGCTGCGACGACATCCTCTAGCCGCTTCGCTACCGCTCGAGCCCTGGGCTGACGCGCTCTACACGCTCTCCCGTGAGCACGTCGCGCTGATTCCGCCGTACTTGTTTTCGCTGCGCTAGGGTTCGGGGTTGGGGATGACGCTGCCACAGTACACCCAGACATCCTGGCCTTTGAGACAACTTTCCTCGGCGATCTCCTCTGCTTCGTCTTCGGTGCAGACGCGCCCGAGGCATCCATCGCAGATGTCCACCGGCCAACGGAACGCCGCAGAGCGTTGACTGAAGCCACCGAATGTGGTGCCGCCCGCGCGAATCGAGAGCACGACCGATGCAAAGCCGGTTTCGGCCTCGATGGCCCGCAGCGCGTCTTTGTACGACGCAGGAATGCCGACCGCGGCACCGACGGCCTCTGAGATGTTCTCGCCCGTGGTCGCGGGAAGGACAGCGCTGGTGTTGACGGTATACGGGTTGGGTAGGCCCCCGGGGAGCACCGGCACGGTGTCGTCCGGCAGCAGTATCGTGATCTCGTAGTTGTCGACTTGAAGGTTGTTCTGCTCGCCCTGGAACTCGAGCCCATTGGCAACCAGATAACTCTGGAGCAGCGGAGCGATGACGTAGTCACGCGGATACGCGATGTCATAGCGCCCGCGCAGGAGCCGGAGCTCCGAGTCCGCGTTGAATCCACAGCTGCCTGTGTCCGGCGGGATGTTCGCCGCGATCTGTAGTCCGTTATCAGGGAAACGGTTGCACCCGGCAACCGTCACCGCCAGCGTCATAGCTACGAGGATGAATCGACTCATAAGTCCCCTCCAGAGGGTGCTTTCATGGTATCGATCCTGTGCGCGAGTCGCCAAATTTCCGTGGGTCAAGCTTGCTCGAGCGCAGCGCGCACCTCGTCGAGGCCGACGAGATCGACCTCGGTTTGCCCGGGAAGGCGTGGAATTACGAAGTAAATTCTGTCCCCGCGTCGCTTTTTGTCCGAGCCGATGAACCGCAGGGCACGGCTGTTCAGTCGTGCGTGGAGGTCGGTCGGCAGGCCCAGTTTGCCAAGCAGCCGCGTCAGTCGTTCGGTCTCCTCACGACGCCCCCGGCCGAGCTGAGCTGCGACGCGCATGGCGGCGATCATTCCGAGGGCGACGCCCTCCCCGTGCCGAATGCCTCGGTAGTCGCTCGCGGCCTCGAGCCCGTGGCCTACGGTGTGCCCCAAGTTCAGAAGCATCCGCCGGCCCGATTCGGTCTCGTCTTCGTGGACAATGCGGGATTTGAGAAGAATCGACATTCGCACCGCGCGAATCGTCGCGTCGGCGTCCCCAGCCAGGAGCGCCTCGGCGTCACGCTCCAGCATGGCGACCGATTCCTCGGAATCGAGCCAGGCGCTCTTCACGGCCTCGGCCAACCCGGCGATACGCTCCTCGCCCGGCAACGTCGAGAGCGTCTCGACATCACAGAGAACGAACTTCGGCTGATAGAAGGTGCCCACGAGATTCTTGCCGCGCGGGCGGTTGAACCCCGTTTTGCCACCCACCGAGCTGTCGACCATCGCGAGCAGCGTCGTGGGAACCTGCCCGAGCGCCACCCCGCGAAGCAAAGTCGACGCGGCAAACCCGGTCAGATCCCCAACGACACCCCCGCCCACGCCGATGACGATGGCGCGTCGATCGACTTCGGCTTCGAGCGCCGTGTCCCAGATCTCTTGCACGCTGGCGACATTCTTGTCCGCCTCCGCGCCCGAAAGCTTCACCTCGATTGGAGGTTTGCCCGCTAAGGTCAGGTCACGAATCGCATCCGCGGGCCAGGGGCGGTCAGCCTCCCCGTCGAACACCACAATGGCCTCCCCGGCCGAATGCTCGTTGGCCCGAATCCCGAGACGGTGACGCACGCCCCGGCCGACTTCGACGCAGTACGTCCGGGACCCCAACGGCACGACAATTGGCGAGCGGTTTCGTACCGCCACGATTTCCGCCGCGATTTCATCAACGTCGAGGTTCGCCGTATCGAGGACGGCATGGGCTTCCGAATACGCCTCGGCGCGGGCCTTCAAGATGCGCTCGATGTCCCCCTGAGGATCTTCACCGAGCAGTGGACGTCCCGCGCCCTCGCCGACCCGTTGTGCAAGCACGGCAGGGTCGGCCGTGAGCGTCACGACGATGCCCTGACGAAGGAGCGCCTGCCTCGTCTCGTCATCGACCACCGTCCCGCCGCCGAGCGACACGACGCCGACGTCCGCGGGCACGCTTTTCAGCGCTTCGTTCTCGAGAGCCCGAAAGGCACTTTCACCGCGCTCGGCAAAAATCTGGGCAACCGACCGACCGACCAGCTCCTCGACGCGCTCATCCAAATCGAGCGCGCGGGTCCCCAGCAGCTCCGCTACCGCGCCCGCAACCGTCGACTTCCCGGCCCCCATGGGCCCTGAGAGATAAACACGCACAGCCGCAAGCATACGAGCCCCCTGACCCTCAGTCACGGAACCAGTCGCCGAAGCCGCTATTCCGGGAGCGCGAGCGCCCTGTTCACAATCCTAGGCGTCAGGAAAATCAGCAGCTCGTTCCGGTCCTCACGGAACCGGCGACGCTTGAAGAACACCCCGAGAACCGGGATGTCACCGAGGAACGGCACCTGGTCCACGTTGCGGCCGGTGTTCCGGGTGTAAATGCCGCCGATGACCGCCGTATCGCCGTCGTCGACCAGAAGCTGCGTCACCGCCTCACGTTCGAGGATGGTCGGGTCGCCGTTGGCGCCCACTCGACCGAAATCAGGCTCGTTGCGCGTGATCTTCACGTCCATCGCCACAGCCCCGTCGCTCGTGACGTGCGGTGTGACGTTGAGCTCGAGCTTTGCCTCCTGGAAGGCCGTGTTCACGCCCTGCGCGCTCACCTGTGAGAACGGAATCAAGGTACCCTGGGAGATCGATGCCTCGTTGTTGTCCAGGGTCAGGACGCGCGGCGAGCTGATAATCCGTACGGAGCCGGCTGCTTCCGCAGCGCTCAAGCGCACGTTGAGGTTCACCGCGCCGCTCAGGCTGCCCATGGTCAAACCAAGCGCACCACCAGCGCCGTTACCGGTGACAGCCGGGAGGTTCACTGCGAAGTTCGGATTGTTCACCGAGCCGTTGAAAGGCGAGAGCCCCTGCGTCGGAGCGCTATCGACCGGAACGCCTCCGGCAATCCCGATGTCGGACGGGAAGCGAAGGCCGGTGGGATTACCCGTCGCGCTACTCATGACCGCGGCGCCACCCCACTGAATACCAATGTCACGCGAGTACGAGCTGCTTGCCTCGACGATGCGCGATTCGATCAACACCTGCGGAGTCTGGGTGTCCAGGCTTCGCACCAAGTCTTCGACGTCGTCGAGCTGCCCGACGATGTCACGAACGATCAGCATGTTGGTGCGAGTGTCCACCGAGACGGTGCCTCGCTCCGTAAGAAGCTCGCGTACCCTCGGTTGCATGTTCTGAGCGGTTGCGTAGCTCACAGGTATCAGACGGGTCTCGAGTGGGGCGAGCTGCTGTTGTTGCTTCTGTCGCGCGATCGCGGCTTCGCGCTCTTGTTCGAGTTGAGCCAATGGCGCGACGCGGAGCAGGTTGCCCTGACGGACCATGCCGAGCGATTTCGCCTGAAGCACGACGTCGAGCGCCTGGTCCCAGGGGACGTCACGCATGCGAATCGTGACCGTTCCGCCGACGTTGTCCGCCGTGACGACATTCACCCCACCCACCTCGGAGAGCAGGCGAAGGATGTTGTGGATGTCAGCATCCTTGAAGTCGAGGTCGATGCGACGACCCGAGTAGCGTCGGGGCGAGCCTCCGCTGACCTGCGCGGGAAGCTTGCTCAGGAAGCCCGCGACCTCTGGGCCGTCGATCTCTGCGGCATAGTCCCTCTCGCGGGCAATGGTCCGTGTACGCGGACGGGTCTCTGTGGTGGTTCGGGAGAACATCCACACGATGCGACTCCCCGAACGAATCGCGGTGCCGACCGCCCCGTCGGCGCCGTGCACCTCGACAACCGCTCGGTCGCCCTTCTGCTCGAGCTCGACCGACCGGATGACCGAACCTCGCGGCGCTTCGACACGCCTCTTGGCGCCGGAGCCGATTCGCGCGCCTAGCACCTCGAGGCGAGGCGGCGCACCCGCGCGTGTGGACACGCGGAACTCCGCATCACCCGAGAGCGCGATCACGACGCGGTCGCGACCATCCTTGTGCTCGAGATGCACGTCTTCGATTTTTGGACCGGTCGCCTGAGCCGGGTTGACCCAAAAGAACGTTGCCGCGACGGCGATTGCAAGACCCCACTGAATACGCATTTCTGACTCCTCTGCCAGGCCTTAATCATCGAACGCCGGCAAGGGCCGGCGCAAGAAAATGACCGACTATCTGTCGAAGGTCAGGGAGCCGTGAGCTGCGGTGCCTCGCCGCCTTCATGAAGGGGCATCACACGGGTCAACGGCGGTTTGTCGGGCGAGGTGGGGTCTTCGCGGGTCAGTACGACCGAACCGGGGCGGATTCGATCCACACGCCAGTTCAGTGTGACTGGCATTCCCTCTGAACCCCCGGTCTGTACCACCTCGGGACGACCGATGTAGTCACCGCGACGGATCACATGTCCCACCTGCGCAGTATCTGTAAGCATGGCTCGCGGCGTCGCGATGCCGGTCACGATGGCAATGAGCCTCATCTCATCGAGGCTCGTGCTTGGCAACAGCACGCGGCGTTGCGCCGGCGCAGCGGCCTGCGCCTTGAATGCCCTGGCGAACGAACGGAAGGGATCGCGGTGCTGGATGTCGAGCTCCGCGAAGTCGTCGTCGGTGTAAATGGCTGGGCCGGAGTCGAGCTGCGCCGCGGATTGCTCGGCACCTTCTTCGCCCGAGCCCTCCCCCGCAGCGTCACCGTCCGCGCCAGAGCCCAGTCCATGATACTCCTCCTCGTCGTCGCCACCGCAGCCCGCCATGCCAACGGCCGCGAGCAGCAGTAAGGAGCCGAAAATTCGAATCTTTGAGCTCATGGGTGGCTACTTCCTTTGGGCCGGCGGACGCCTATAGGTGGTCGCTCGAACGTCCACGTTGATGACCATTTCTCCCGAGGGCAGCAATTGGGGCTGCGTCATTCGGATGTTCTCCATGCTGATCGCGCGGTCGAGCTTGCTCACGTTGTAAAAGAACTTGCCCAATTGGTGGAATCGGCCCGTGAGGGCGAGAACGACCGGGATCTGCGAGTACAGCTCCTGGCGTTGTTCCGGGCGGGGCTCGACGAGGCGAATCGTCAGCCCGCTTAGCTCGGCCACTCGGTTGAGATCCTGTAGGAAGGCTGCAATCTCGGCGTTCTCCGGCAGGACTCGCCGGTTCTGGCGATCGGCGACCTCTCGGTTCGCCAGCTCTTGGGTGAGCTCCAGGTACTGTTTTTCTCGGCGCTCGGCGTCACGGATTTGATCTTGAAGCTGCTTCTGCTGCTTCGCCGCCGCTTCGAGGTCCCCCGAAACGCTGCTGTAAATCACGCTGTAGTAGCCAGCGCCCAACAGACCGAGCACTCCGACGAGGGCGAGCGCCTTGCCCCACCCCGGCAGCCCAACGAACGTGTCCTCGAGACTGGCCATTAGTATCTCACCTTGCAGGTAATATCGAAACCAACGACTTGAAGCCCCGTGTCTGGGTCGCTCGTCGCGCGGGTTCGTTGCAACGTCACGCTCTCATAGATCTCGCTAAGGGTCAGTCGACGCAAGAACTCTGCAACGTCTTCGTTCGAGCGGCCCATCCCGGTCATCTTGCATTCGCGTTCGATTTCCTCGAAGCGGGTGAGCCAAAGCCTCCGCACGTCCCACGATTCGTTGAACCCAGCCAGCGGGTTGTCCTCTCGCATGCGCTCGAGCTCCGCGGGGTTGATCGTCGGGCCGCCCGGGCTGCTCAGCACTTTGGACAGCTCCATGACGGCACGCGTTGGGCCGCGCCGGGCACGCTCCAGGTCTTGGACAACCTTTTCTAAGCGCCTACTTTTCTCTAGGCGCCCTTCGACCTCTGCCAGGCCCTTGGTCTTACCCTGTAGCTCATCGCGGCGAGCCTCGAGCGTCTTGTTCTCTTGCATCGCCGTCTCGAGCTGCCCGCTCTGTGCGAAATACAACACGCCCAGCACAACGAGCCATATCGCGATCGCACCGCCGTAAATCGCACCCCAGGTCGCAAGCCCGAAGTCGCCACCCGGGAGCGGCGAAGGAGCGATACGCCGGGCGCGCTTCTTCTTGTCGGTGGGCAGTAAGTTGATGCGAACCATCAGTTACGCTCCCGTTCTTTGCGTAGTGCGAGGCCGATGCTCACCACTGCTTGGGATGCCCGGCCTTGTAAGTCGGCGATGGCCCTCTCATCGACGTCGGCCACGCGGGTGGGATCGAGCAGCTCGACGTTTACCTGAGCGCGGTCTTGAAGGATGTCGAGAAGTGCTTGAATGCTCGCCGTCCCGCCCGACAGACAGATACGGCTCAACTCGCGGTCCCCGCTCGTGGCCAGGTAGAAGTCGAGCGAGCGCTGAATCTCGCCCGCGAGCTGTTCGACTGCCTGGTTCACGATTTCGGGCACCTCTCGCGGCACGATGCCGCGCCCTTCTCCGCCGCATTTGTACGCTTCGGCCTCGTCCCGGCCGACGCCGAGTTGCCGCTGAATCTCTTCAGTAATTGCGTTGCCCCCGTTGGCGATGTCGCGCGTGAAAGCGGTCGTGCCATCTGCGAGGATATTCACCGTCGTCGTGGATGCCCCGCAGTGCACCAAGACGGTGGTTTCATCTTCCGCTGCGGCGCCGTAGCCTGCCTCGAACACGTTTTGCACGGTGAAGGCGACCAGGTCCACAACCATGGGCCGGAGTCGAGCTTCCATCGCCAGGTTCGTGAGATCGGTGATTTCTTCCTTCTTCGCCGCAACGAGGAGCACGTCCATTTGGCCGTGCTCCGTGCGCTCGTGAAGTACCTCGTAGTCCACGTGCACTTCGTCGAGGTCGAAGGGAATGTGCTGCTCGGCTTCCCAGTTGCTCTGCTCGTGAAGCTCGGCGGCCGTCATCAGCGGCATCGTGATCTTCTTGATGATTACGCTGTGCCCGCTGGCCCGGAGCGCGACATTGCGGCGCTTGCTCTTGGCGAACAGCTTCTCCAGCCCATCGACGACGGCGCCGGAGTTGATGATGTGCCCATCGACGATGGTTTCGGCGGGCAGAGGATGATATCCGAACCTGGTGATGGTTCGTGACCCCCGGCGCCCCTCTTTGATTTCACAGACTTTAATCGAGCTCGAACCGATGTCGACGCCGATTAAGTTCTTCCCCTCGGACGGCATGTAGACACGTTACTCCTCCTCACCGAACACACGTACCCTGTCGGCGAGCCTCAGACCCAAAGCTTCGAGAATCTTTCGTTTTGTGTCCATCCGACATCCAAAACCCTTCTCGACACGATCAATCGTCAACACCGATAGGTTCGCGCGCCGAGCCAACTCAGCTTTCGACATCATGCGTTCGATTCGAATCTTGCGAACATTGTTGGGCTTGTTGCCACCCTTCTTGCTCGCGTTGGGCTTGGCAGCCCCTTCGTGCTCGCTCGCATCAGAGGCCGACGCACCCAACGTGTTGGGCTTTCGCATCGCTTCGTTTGCCTCTGGTTCGTAGGTCATGAGTTGGCTCTCTAGAGGAGCAACGCAACCCGCGTCACTCTTCAAGAAGGCTATGACCGAAGCACCGTAGGGTCAAGCAACTTAGGACAAGTTAGCACTAATTTATGTGCTAATTATATATAAGTTATACGAACCTGCATAGCGGAACGCAGACGTCCGCGATCGTCGGGCACTGCTTGTGCTCAACGCGCGAACCCACCGATTGTCAACGAACAAACGTATCGAATTTCATGGTCGCAATGCTCGGCACTGAACGCAAAAAAACCGAGATGCACGCCGGTTAGTTGCCCTGTCCCGCGACTCATCAATACTCGCCACGTCGTGATGAACTCGATTGGGGTTTGGCGTGCTGTCGCTGTGGTCTTCGTGGTCCTCTTGCTGCATGCGCCTGCATATGCGCAGCGCAAGCACACCGTGGAGCAAGGTCAAACGCTGGGGGCGATTGCAAAACGTTACCGCGTGTCCGCCACCAACCTCGCAGCCGCCAACCGCTTGAAGAAGACCTCGAATCTCCGGGTGGGTCAGGTTCTGCGGATCCCGCGCAAGGGCGTGATCTACGTCTATCCAGGGCAGACCCTCACGGGGATTGCGCAGCTCAACAAGGTGTCCGTGAAAAAGCTTGCCGCGGCCAACCGTCTCAAACCCGGGGCGACCCTGCGGGTTGGGCAGCGCCTGGAGCTGCCCGGCTACAGCGCGCACGCCAAGGCGACCAAGGCGCGCAACACGATCCTAAACGGGCTCGTTACCCTCGAGCGGCCCGCCAGCAACGAGACCCTTCGCGTTCGCCTTTTCGACGGGGCCGGAAAACCCGACCCGAAGGCCCGCGCGCGTCTGGCGCGTTTCCTTCGGGATCGCGACAACGACGAGGTCAAGCGCCCGCACACGCGCCTCTTGCGAGTGCTCGCGTACCTCGCGGACCATTTCAATGGCCGAACGATTGTTGTCGTAAGCGCCTACCGCTCGCAAAAGGGCGATGACAACGGGTCTAGCCGGCACGCCACCGGGGAAGCCATCGACATCCGTGTCGAAGGCGTGTCGAACGAGGTGTTGCGCGACTACTGCCTCATGCTGACCAAAGTCGGCGTCGGCTACTACCCTCGCAGTAGCTTCGTCCATGTGGATGTCCGCTCGAAGGCCGTCTACTGGGTAGACTGGTCGCGACCGGGTGAGCCGCCCCTCTACCTGCCGCCGGGGGAGACGCCCGATAAGTACGACGCGGGGGTATCAACCGCGGTATCGCCGGCTGGCCTCTAGCCCTTCGCAGGGGACGGAGCTTTGCCGTTCGGAAGCTCGATGCCGTGCTCCTTGAGGCGGCGATAGAACGTCCTTCGCGCCATCCCGAGCGCGCGCGCCGCCTTCGCTCGGTTCCAGCCATGCGCGTTGAGGGTTTGCACCATTCGGTTCCGTTCGGCGTCTTTGAAGTCGCGGAAGTTGTCGGCCCCGGCGCGGCTGGTCGGTGGGGGGCGCCCTGTCTCGATCGCCAACTCTTCGGCCTCGATGCTGTCTCCGGCACAGAAGACGGTCGCGTTGACGAGGAGGTGCTCTAGCTCGCGGACATTGCCCGGAAAGTCGTGCACGCCCAGGCGCTGGATCGCGCCAGGACTTAGACGCTTCCTGGGTTCGCCGCGCTCGTCGGCGATGCGACGCAGAAAATGATCGCAAAGCAGCGGAATATCCGAACGCCGCGCCCGCAGTGGCGGCAACTCGAGCTCCACCACGGCGAGTCGGTAGTAGAGGTCCTCCCGTAGCGTTCCTTCCTCGATGAGGTCGAGCAGCGGCCGTTTGCATGCGGTGTCCAGGCGAACGTCGATCGAGTGCTCGTCCCCGCCGCCCACTGGTCGGACGCGCCGTTCCTGCAACACGCGGAGCAGATCTAGCTGCATGCGCGGCGGCATGTCCGCGATTTCATCCAAGAATAGTGTGCCACCATCGGCTTGGCGAAAGACGCCGTCCCGGGCGTGCGTAGCCCCTGTAAACGCTCCGGCCACATGACCGAACAGCTCACTCTCGAGGAGGCCGTCAGGAATCGCGCCGCAGTTGAGGGAGACATACGGCCCCTCGGCGCGACGGCTGCCTTGATGGACTGCGCGGGCGACGAGCTCCTTTCCGGTGCCACTTTCGCCAATGACGACCACCGGCACGTCATTGACGGCTACGCGGTCGAGCATCTCGTACACTTGGCGCATCCCGTCGCTTGCTCCGATGAGGCCCCATCGGTCCCCCCGTG
>JAUXFZ010000361.1 GCA_030622585.1 Myxococcales bacterium | reverse complement strand
TCGAGCAGGGTGCGCGGCCTTACGGAAAGATCGAAGACGGCTTGCCGCGCTGGCACGAGAAGTTGCGCGCCAAGGAGTACAAGAAGATCAACGAGAACCTCGGCAGCAGCGAGCTGATCTTCGTCCCTCAGACGCAGATCGGAACTGATCTTTCGTGGGCCGAGCTGTACGCCGACGTAGGCTTGAGTGCGATCGTGCTTGCGAACGGTGCGTGGCGCGATCGTGGGCTGCCCATCGACGGAGCCGACGCCTACGACGGCCGCGGGCTGGTGTATCAGAACGAGTTTGTCTACTGGTTCAATCACTACGAAGACGAGGGCTACGACGGCCCCACCTTCGAGGTTCCGGACGGCGCGATCGTCGTGGGTGGCGGACTGGCGTCGATCGACGTGGTGAAGATCGTCAATCTCGAGTTGTACTCGCGAGCGCTGCAGGCGCGCGGCGTCGAGGTCGATATCGTCGACATGGAAATCAAAGGCATTCCCCGAACGCTCGAAGCGCACGGCATCAGCGCCGAGGAGCTCGACGTGAAGGGATGCACCCTCTACTACCGACGCCGCAAAGAAGACATGCCGCTCGCGAGCGCTGACAACCCAACCCCAGAGCAAGTGACGAAGCTGCAGCGAGCGCGAGTGAAGATCATGGACCGCGTCATCCGTAAGTACTTCGTTAAGTTCGAAGATCTCTCCAAGCCCATCGAAACCATCGTCGAAGGCGACCGATTGGCAGGCATTCGCTTCCAGAAAACCGAAGTCGTCGCCGGCCGGGTGCGTGGATTGGAAGGCACCGAGTTCGATGTGCACGCCGCGATGGTGATCAGCTCGATCGGCAGTATCCCCAGGCCCATCGAAGGCATCCCCACCAAAGGCGAACTCTACCACTACGACAGTTGGGACACCGGCGAGGTCCACGGCCTCCCCGGAGTGTTCGGGCTCGGCAACGTGTTGACCGGCAAGGGCAACATCAGGGACAGTCGCGCGAACGCGATCGAGATCATCGAGAAGGTGGTGGCGGCCTACTTGGGTGTCGGTGAAGAACCGGAGGAAGCGCCCGGGAGCGGCTCGGCGGAAGCCGAGGCAGTCGCTGAGCAGGCGGCCGCGGGTGAGCCGATGACGGTCGATGCCATGAAAGCGCTGGCGGCGAGGATCGAGACTCGGCACCAGGAGATCGGCTACACGGACTTCGCCAGCTGGATCGAAGCCCACGCCTGACGCTGGCACTGGCACTGGCACTGGCACTGGCACTGGCACTGGCACTGACACTGGCGCTGGCGCTGGCGCTGCCACTGCCACTGACGTAGGGTCCGCCTCGTGCCGCGCCTGACACCCCTTCTCCTCGCCGTGACGCTCTGCTTCCTTGCCTCGTCCGCTTCCGCGCAGGAACGCCGCGTCCAGCTTCGTTTCCAAGGTGGCGTCAACTTCGGCGTGCCGATCTTCCTCGACGTCGACCGTGATATCGTCAAGCCGGGGCTGAGCTTCACGGGCTGGGGCGGCTTCGATATCGGGTGGGTCGTGTTCGACTTCGGGCTGGGTTTGCAATGGACGGGCATCGACACCAACAACATCAACGACCCGAACATCGTTGAGCCGTCGGGGTTCGAGCCCCTGATACGCTGGAACTTCTCTCCCGGGGTGCGCTTTCAGGTGCCGACTATCGACGCGGTTCTCCCCTACGTCACTGGCGCGTTCGACGCGAACCTGTGGAGCTTTCAAGCGCTCGGCTCTGGATGCACCTCTTATTACTGTCGCGACGACGGCCGCGCGCAGTTCGCCCCGGGTTTCAGCGGGAAGGCGGGCCTCGGCATTCATCTCAAGAACGCGATGTACCTAGACGTCGGCTTTCAGTACTCGATGAGCGGCAAAGGCGACTTCTTCAACAGCTCCCAATGGTGGGTCGAGCCCTTCATCGGCTTCATCTACCGGGGCGACAAAGATCGCTTTGGTGGCGTCGGCTACTAGCGCTAGGCGAGCTCCCGTTCGACTTCAGCCAGTATGTCGGATGCGGGCTCGTGCACTGGGAGCGACTGTTCGATCTGGCCCGCCGCGCGCGCGACTGCGTGCATGGACACCTCGATGTCGGCAATCTGTAGATGGTCGGCCATGACCGTGTGCCGAACGACGTACACATCTCCATCTAAGCACAGCGACCCCACCGCTAGATTGAAGCTTTGTTGAAGCGCGGCGCGTGCCTCCATACGGTCCGCGCGACAACACGCAGACGACAAGTCTACCCAACCGCGACCCATCGCTTGATAGTGAGACACGATCACGGCTTGCAGGCGGCCGCCCGGGTATTCGAATACGACCTTGAAGCTGTGGTCGTGCTCCTCGGCCAGCTTGTAACTGGACCTCGCGTGATCCTTGATCTCGGTCCACGTCGGCACGGGTCGGTTGTTGTATCATATGGGCCCGAAGAAAAGGGCTCGAATCTCTGCGCACAGCGCGTACACTTCCCGACATGTTCGGACGCTTAGCCTCGCCGTCGTGGCGTTCTTCCGTCGTCGCGGAGCTACAGTTCGCACCGAAAGCTTTGCGCGGCACTGTCCCCTGGTTGCTCCGCACACGGCTGAGACGAATCGACAGCCTTCTGCAGGTCGCGCTGAAGAACGCCCAGGACGCGCCGCACGACCTCGCCTACGAAATGCAGAACGAGCACCTGACCTGGTCCGAGCTCGCCAGCGCCACGTCGCGCGTCGCGCACGTGCTTGCGGCGGCCGGCGTAAAACGCGGGGATGTGGTCGCATTGCTCGCGGAGAACTCGCCTTTCTATATCGCGTCGGTGCTGGGTGTCACTCGCGTCGGCGCAACCGCTGCCTTGCTCAACACCAATCTGCGCGGGCGTCCGCTCTCTCACGCCATCGAGGTCTCTAAAGCGAAAATCGTTCTGGTGAGCCATACGCTCGAGCCCGGGCTTCGGGAGTGCGAGGAGCTCTGCCAATCACTCGATCGCATCCTCGTTTTCGACGAAAACCCCTACGCGGGCCTTCTTGCCGACACTCCCGCGACAGCCTACCCACTGGCGCCGGTTCAAGCCGAGGACGATTTCATCTACATCTACACGTCCGGGACGACGGGCCTTCCCAAGCCCTGCCGCGTGTCTCACGCGCGCGCCATTCTCGCGGGCGCCGGCTTCGGGCCTTTGATGTACGACTTTCGTCCGGGCGACAAGCTCTACTGCGTGCTTCCGCTCTATCATTCGAGCGGCCTCCTCCTCGGCGCGGCGGCGGCGATGCTCGCGCGCGTCCCCATGGCCATGCGGCGGTCCTTCAGTGCCAGCGCATTCTGGGACGACGTACACCGGTACAAGGCAACGACCATCCTCTACATTGGCGAGCTCTGCCGCTACTTGGTCAACTCCCCCCCGCATCCAAAGGAGCTACCCAACTCCGTGCGCGTGGCTGTTGGCAATGGACTGCGCCCCGACATCTGGCCGAGGTTCAAGGCGCGGTTTGGCATCGAGAATATTCGCGAATTCTACGGGGCGACCGAGGCACCCGGTTTCATTGCGAACATCAGTGGGCGCGAGGGGTCTGTGGGCCGCGTGCCGCTGGGTGGGCTGACAGGCTGGATGCCCATCGTCCAATACGACGTCGACCTCGATCAGCACCTCCGCGACAAGCGCGGCTTTTTCATTCAATGCGGTGACGACGAGGTCGGGGAGCTACTGATCCGTGTCCCGAAGATGTCGGCGGGGGGGCTCGAGTACCGCGGCTACACCGACGAATCCGCGACCGAAAAGAAGCTCCTCCACGATGTGTTCAAGAAGGGGGACCAGTACTTCCGATCGGGCGACCTCCTTCGCCGCGATGGCGACGGATTCTACTACTTCGTCGATCGCATCGGGGACACCTTTCGCTGGAAGGGCGAGAACGTGTCCACAGCAGAAGTCGCGGACGTCATCACATATGACGACGGCATCGAAGAGGCGACGGTCATCGGAGTGCACGTCCCCAACATGGACGG
>JAUXFZ010000143.1 GCA_030622585.1 Myxococcales bacterium | reverse complement strand
TGCCGCAAGTCGACACGAGCGCTCTCGACGGGTTCAGCGAGGGCATCTGGATCGACATGGTCAACGAGCTTTTGTCCCCGTGTGGCGAGCCGGTGAGCGTCGCCCGCTGCATCGTGGAGGCCCGGAAGTGCAAACGGTGCGTGCCGGCGGCGCGGTACGTCGCGCGGCTCGTGGATGACGGCTACTCGCGCGACGAGATCCGCGACGTCTACCGAGTGCGCTACAGCGATGACACCAAGGTGGACAATCTCACGTCCCACGATTCGCCACTGCGAGGCTCGCCCATGGCGCCGGTGACGCTCTACGAGTTCAGCGATTTCCAATGCCCGCACTGCAAGATGGCCGCCCCGATGCTCAAGAAGATCGTCGAAGAGTCGAATGGCAAGGTAAAGCTGATCTTCAAGCAGTATCCGCTTCCCATGCATCCCAAGGCGCGCGAGGCCTCCAAGGCCGCGATCGCTGCTCACAAGCAAGGGAAGTTTTGGGAGATGCACGACCTGCTCTTCGAGAAGCAGGACGAGCTGCAGGCTGCCAACCTCGACGACTACGCCAAGCGAATTGGCCTCGACATGAAGCGCTTCAAGGCCGACATGCGGTCCAAAGCAACGGACAAGAAAATCGCTGCCGATCGTGCAGAAGGTGAAGCCGCTGGCGTCGACTCGACCCCGTCGATCTACGTGAACGATCGCCGTTTCGTGTTCCCGCCGGACCAACTGGGGGCGTACGTCCGCGAAGAGCTCGATCAGTGAAGCGCTGGCGCCCCATCTGCGGGCTCGCGCTCGTCCTTCTCTTTGCGTCGACTGCGAGCGCACTGACTCTCGGTGATGCTCCGCCGGCCATCGACGTGCCGGATCGAGCCGGGAACAAGGTCGACTTGAACGAGCTGAAGGGGAAGGTCGTCGTGATCGACTTCTGGGCGTCATGGTGCGGCCCATGCAGGGAGGAGATGCCGGTGCTCGAGGCGTTGCACAAGAAGTACGCCAAGCAGGGCCTCGTGGTCATCGGGATCAACATCGACACCAACTCGAAGAAGATGGACAATTTCTTGAGGGGCACGCCGGCGAGCTTCCGCATCGTCCACGACCGCAAGCTCGCCGTCGCTGCCAGGTATGAGCCTGGCACGATGCCGTCCTCGTACTTCGTCGGACGAGACGGGAAGATTCGATACGTCCACGAGGGCTTCCGAAAGAAGGACGCCGCCGAGCTCGAAGAGCGAATCAAGCAGTTGCTCGCCGAAGCGCGCAACTAGCGTGTGCTCCAGAAACCTAGTGCGAGATGGTTTTCTGGCGGTCGAGACACTAGCCGCGGTGCGGCGCCGCAGCCGTTTTGGGCATCGAGGCGCCGCGCGCGACGAAGGCGCTCACCTGTTGGGTCACGTAGTCGACCACTTCGCAGTCGGCTTCGCTGAAGACTTTGCCGGCTAGGCCGTTGGCGAGTTGTAGGACGCCGAACATTCGGCCGCGATGGATTAGCGACCGGTACAAGAGCCCTCGCACGTCGAGGCCGGGGACGCCGTCGATGTTTTCGTCGTATCTGGGATCGGCCGCGGCGTCGGCGAGAACCAGCACAGCGTGCTCCGCGAGCTCGCTCGCAGCCGCTAGGAGGCCGGAGGACGACGGGAGTGCCTGCCCGCGTCGGGATTGGGCGCCGGTGCCCCGCGCCGCCACGACTCGGAACTCATCGGTGTTGATGTCCAAGAGGAACGCTGCGGCAGCATCTGAGGGCACCAGCTCTTCGAGCAGGTGCACGGCGAACTCCAGCGCCTCGGCGCGGTTCTTGAGGAACAAGAGGTCTTGGCAGGCCTCGAACGCTACAGCCAGACGATCCTCCGTCGGGGGCGGCGGCACGCTGCTGACTCGCGGCGCATCCGAGCGCCGGGTTTCGTCTTCCAGTGGGAATTCGATTTCGATGCTCTTGTTCCAGTCCTTCCATTCGATTCGCACGACAGGCGCGCGCTCCGGCGTGCGCTTCCAGATGTGATCGAACAGCTCGATACGGATGAACTTCGCGCCGCGTTCCTGGCCGATCTCGTCTTGTACGCGGCGCAGCAGCTTGGTGGCGAGCTTCTCGCCGGTCCCGGCCTGCAGAGGCACAGGCACGGCGTACATGCGCTCGCGAAAATGGATGGGGCTCGAGCTCGTCGGCTTCTCGTTGCGCGAGGCCAAGAGGATCAGCTTGTTCTCGACCGTGGCGGGTGGCGGGCTGGTAGGTCGCGGTATGCTCGAACGGCGTTGCCGGACAGCCGCGGGCGTGGGCGGCGGAACGCTCGGCGGCGTTTGGTCGTGGGTTGGCGTGGGCGGTGTTGACGTGGGTGCCTCGGCCGGGACGACTTGATAGCGTCGGCGCTCCCGCGCATCTTGAATCGTAACGGTCCCATTGGGGTTCACGTTGCAGCTCGCGCCGGCCGGCAC
The DNA here is from genome assembly GCA_030622585.1 of Myxococcales bacterium. GTDB lineage: Bacteria > Myxococcota_A > Polyangia > Polyangiales > Houyiibacteriaceae > SG8-38. Next base: position 4,193 of record JAUXFZ010000143.1, on the reverse strand, counting down.
ACCGCCTGATTCGCCGATCGTGGCGCGGGCCGCTTGCATGGCGCCCGGCCACGACGGCGCTTCGACGGTACCCAAGAACAGCGGGTCCGACGCGCCGAGTCGACTGATTTCGACTTTCCAATACTTCGTAGCCACGTGGTCCCGTTACTGCGTCCAGCTATGATAACCGGGATCCCCGCCGAAGTCGCGTCCCCGGCTGGCACCGTTGGGGTCGCCGTTGTAGGACTCGCCGGTGTGGATTCTGGTGATCGGCCGCGAGGGGCTCGAAGAGCGGGAGGAGAGCGCTGTCGCGTGCCTTCACGAGCTCGGGTGCGATGTCCAGACTGCCAACCTATGGGATCGGCTGGAGACTGAAGAGCTGATCAGCAACCCGCCGGCCGTCGTCCTGATCGAAGCCGGGGACGAAGCCGACGCGGGACGAGCCGCACTGGTCCGCGTGCGCGCCGCGGAGACCCTCAAAGACGTGCCCGTCCTGATCGGCGTCACCCTCAACGCCCTTTCGCGCCTCGACGCGGGCGACGGCTTCGATGACTTCGCTCTGATGCCCTATGTGCCCCCAGAGCTCTACATGCGCATCCGCCGCGTCGAATGGAGACGGAGTGACTTCGCGCAGCAGGAGCGAATCAAGATGGGCCCGCTCTGCATCGACCTAGCCGCCCACGAGGTCACCGTCGATGGCCGGTCGCGACAGCTGACCCATCAAGAGTTCGCGTTGCTCAGCTTCCTCTGCCAAAACCGGGGCCGCGTGTTTTCGCGTCAGCAGCTCCTCGAGCGCGTTTGGGGTGTCGATTACTACGGGAGCAGCCGAACTGTAGACATTCACGTTCGTCGCCTTCGAATGAAGCTCGGTCACTGCGTGAACAACCTCGAGACGGTGCGCGGTGTCGGCTACAAGATGAAGGAACCTTGATGCTTGCGCCGCTCGCGATTTCCACAGGTGATCCGGCGGGCGTCGGCCCTGTGGTCACGGCGGCGGCGTTGGTTCAGTGTTTGGGCACCGATCGGGCGCTGGTCTACGGCGATGCCGCATGGATGGAGCGCGCCCTTCAACGGTACGGCTTCGAGGCGTTCAAGCGGATCGACACGGCGGCCGCGGGGACTTTGGGAGCGGGCGAAGTGGGGTTGGTGCAAGTGGCCGACTGGCCGCTTGCCATGGTGCAGGCGAGGGCACCCACCATTGCTGGCGGTGGTGTGCAGCGGGATGCACTCGAGGCGGCATGTGACGCTGCCATCACAGGTGCGGCGCGCGCCATCGTCACGGGCCCGGTGAGCAAGGAGGCCGTCAGCCTTTCGGGCGTGGATTTTCGCGGGCAAACCGAACATCTCGCCAGACGTGCGGGCGTTCACGTCGAGAACGTGACCATGATGTTCCTTGGCCCGCGGCTCAAGGTTGCGCTGGTCGCGACCCACTGGCCGATCAAACGCGTGCCCTCGACCGTCACGCGCGAGCACATCGACCGAACGGTTCGGCACTTGACCGACGCGCTGACTCGATGGGTCCCCGAGGCGAAGCCACTTCGCATTCAGGTCACCGGGCTCAACCCCCACGCCGGGGAGGGCGGCCTACTCGGGACCGAAGAAGAGACCACCATCGGTCCTGCCCCCGACGCCCTTCGCGAAGAGGCGCTGTATTCGAGCGGGGAGGTGGAGCTCCACGGCCCGACGCCAGCGGAGGCTGCGTTCCGCTACGCGGCCGACGGTCGCGCCCACGGCGTCGTCGCGATGTTTCACGACCAGGCCACCATTCCGTCCAAGATTCTCGATTGGGGTGAGGCGGTGAACGTGACGTGGGGGCTCCCGTTCGTCCGCACCAGCGTCGACCACGGTGTCGCGTACGACGCCGCAGCCGGCGGGACCGCCTCGGAGAGCGGGATGATCGCGGCGATCCGCGCTGCGCAACGCCTGGCCGGCGGGACGCAGGAATGACGGCAGACATCGTCATTCGAGGAGCCCGCGAGCACAACTTGAAGAACGTAACGGTGAGCCTTCCAAGAGGGCGGCTCACCGTGGTCACTGGGCCGAGCGGGAGCGGGAAGTCGAGTTTGGTCTTCGACACGTTGTACGCCGAGGGTCAGCGGCGGTACGTCGGATCGTTGTGCGGCCACGCGCGGCGCGTCCTCACCAAGCTGAGACGTCCGGACGTCGACGTCATAGAGGGGCTTTGCCCTGCCATCGCCGTCCGAGAGCACGCGCCCTCTCGCAATCCACGTTCGACCGTCGGTACGTTGACCGAGGTTGGCGACTACATGCGGGTGCTGTTCTCCACGGTAGGCGAAGTGCATTGCCCGGTCTGCGGCGAGCGTTTGATGGCGCACTCCGTCGCGCAGGTGGTGCAGGAGGCCCTGCGCCTTGCGGAAGGCACCCGGTTTTCGGTCCTGGCTCCGGTGGTCCGCGCGGGGTCAGACATTGCGCAGAGCTTAGTTGCGGATTTGCGCGGCAAAGGATTCGTGCGGTTGCGCGTAGACGACTCCGCGGTGGATCTCGAAGACCTCCGGACGCTGCCCAATGGCGTTTCGGTCGACGTGGTGATCGACCGATTGTCGGTGAGAGAGGGTATCGGCTCGCGTCTCGCTGAAGCGGTCGAGCTCGCGTATCAGTTGAGCGATGGCGTCGTCGGGCTCCGCGAGCAAGAGGGTAGGCGGCATCGATTCTCGGAAGGCTACGCGTGCTTCGAGGGGCACGCCTCGATTCCGAAGGTCAGCCCCCGGTTGTTTTCGTTCAACACGCCGCTGGGGGCCTGCGCGACCTGCGACGGCCTCGGGCGAACGCGTCGGTTCACGGAGGAGCTGGCGATCACCGACCCGAGTCTTTCGCTGCGGCGAGGTGCGGTGACCGCCTGGGGGAGGCCGAACCTCGCGTACTCCCGATCGATGCTGGAGAAGATCGGCGGCGCCGGGGTGGATTTGGACGCGCCCTTCGAGAAACTTCCTTCGAAGCAGCGACGTGTTGCGCTCGAAGGGGGCGGAGGATTCGAAGGCATCTTGCCGGGGCTCGAGCGACGGGCACGGGAGTACGCGCGTCGCAAGATGGCCGAAGGCGGTGACGAAGAACGCGTGATGGAGTTCCTCGACGAAGAGCTCGGACAGTTCGCGCGACTGGAGACGTGCCAGGGCTGCGCCGGCTCACGCCTCAATGAGGACGCGCGCTCGGTCCGCGTCGATGGTCAGACGATCGCGGAAGTGAGCGCGCTCGACCTCAGCGCCCTCGAGGAGTGGCTCGCTGGGATCCGCGTCTCCCCGCAACGCGAAGCGGTCGTGCGGCCATTGCTTCAATCGATTGGCGGCCGCCTCGTATTCCTTCAACAGGTGGGTCTCGGGTACCTCAGTCTCGACCGAAGCGCGGCGACCATGTCTGCCGGCGAGGCGCAGCGTGTTCATCTGGCAACGCAGTTGGGGGCGCGTCTTTCGGGCGTGCTCTACGTGCTCGACGAGCCGACCGCGGGCTTGCATCCCTCCGATGCCATCCAGCTACTGACCACTCTCGATACCCTTCGCGAGCTGGGCAACACCCTGGTGGTTGTCGAGCACGAGGAGCAAACGATGCGCGCCGCCGATCACTTGGTCGAGATGGGGCCGGGGGCTGGGGAGCACGGAGGTAGCGTAGTCGCCGAGGGCGACATCGAGACGTTTCTAGCCAACGAAGAATCGCTGACTGGCGCGTATCTATCGGGGCGCAGGAGCGTTGCGGTGCCGGAGCAACGACGGGAGGGCGCGAGCTCGGTTCGCGTGCGGGTCGCGGAGCTTCACAATCTGCGTGACGTTCATGCCGAGTTTCCGCTGCGCTCGCTGTGCGCGGTGACGGGCGTGAGTGGTAGCGGCAAGAGCTCGCTCATCGTCGATGCGCTCTTACCCGCGGTCCGGGCGAAGCTGGGACTGACCGCGGAAGTGCCGCCTGGCGTTAGCCTCGATGGGGGTCAGGGGCTGGCTCGGGTGTCGTTCGTCGATGCCACACCGATCGGACGCAGCCCGCGCTCGAATCCGGCCACGTATCTCGGCTTGCTCGGACCCCTGCGAGAGCTTTTCGCCGGCCTGCCCGAGGCGCGCGCCCGTGGCTACCGTGCCGGCCGTTTCAGCTTCAACGTCAAAGGCGGCCGATGCGAGGCTTGCAAGGGCGAGGGCGTCCAGCGGATCATCATCCAGCTTTTGCCCGACGCGGAGGTCGAATGCGAGGTCTGTGGTGGCCGCCGCTACAAC
>JAUXFZ010000227.1 GCA_030622585.1 Myxococcales bacterium | reverse complement strand
CGCTCCTCGTCGTTCGAGGTGTCGCGCGAGCCGCCGGTGAAGGCGCCACCATGGATGTAGATCAACAGCGGAGTCGGCTCAGCGGAAGCCGGTAGGTAGATGTCGAACAGGTTCTCATCGTATGGCCCGTACGAGATCGCCTCGAAGAACTCGGCGTCGATGGAGCCGAGGTCGAAGGGTGCGGCTTTGGCCTCGAGATCGAGGGGCACGGGCGGCGGTGCGTTGTTGGTCCCGGCGGAATCGCTACCGCAAGAGGCAACGAGTAGCGCAGGAATGATCAGGGCAAGTCGAAGTCTACTAAGGTATTTCATGGCGCGCCTAATAGCATCATTGTCGGAATGCGCCCGTCATGCGCCGTCGAACCCAGTGTAATCAGAGGGTTACGGGGGAGCGTTCGCGCCTAGTTAAAGTCGGTCGGCACCTTGCTCGCGCTTGCCACGACGATTCGCGCCGGCCCCACGAAGCGAATGATCGTCGGCAGATCCCCGCGGACCAGCTTGAGCTTGCCCTCCATCATGCCCCTGATCGGATCGAGCTTGCGTTCGATCACTTCTCTCCAGCGCGCGTACGATGCGCTGATCACGAACTCGGCCTCTAGCGAGTCATCGACGCCTTCCACAAAGCTGGTCCCCCGGCACTCGCCTTGATGAACGTCGAGGATCATTCCCGCGTCCCGCTCGAGCCCATTCGCCGGATCGGATTGAACGATCATGGCGACTGAACCGAACGTCCAAGGCTTACCCGCCTCCCGATACCCGCGGTCGTTGTTGAGCGCGGCACCAAGTGCCTCTGTCCATTCCTTGGAAGGAAATCGATGCATGAACCAACTCCCTGCCCGGGCTTGAGGACGGCCTCCTTAGCGTGGAGTGGCGGCTTGCGCAATCACGCCATGCTAAGGACCACAATGTGTGTGCTTTGCATTCCACCCTTCTGAATCGGCATGGATTCGTTCATGCATTTGCAACACGCGCGGGTGGGATTAGCCCCGCCCCCTACGACACGCTCAACCTCGGGTTTCATCTAGGCGACGCCGACGACGCGGTTCGCGAAAATCGCGCACGCTTTTCGAATAGCCTCGGGATCGGCGGCGATCGCCTCTTCGAGCAGCGGCAAGTGCATGGGACGGACGTGCGGGAGATCTCAGCATCCAGCGCTGCCGAAACCATTGCAGACATGGAAGGCGATGCGCTCATCGCGCGCACGGAAGGCTTCGCGATCGCCGCGCGCACGGCCGACTGCGTGCCGGTCTTGATCGGGCATCCATCGAGTGGTGATGTCGGTGCCATACACGCCGGTTGGCGTGGCGCCGTCGCGGGCATCGTTTCGCGCGCCATCCAAACGCTTGGCCACGATGCGGCCGATCTCGTAGTGGCGATCGGCCCCCACATTCGCGTCGAGGCGTTCGAGATCGGTGAAGAAGTCGCTCGCGAGATGGACCGTGCTTCGAGGGGCCGTTCTGTCGTCCAACGCGCCGGAGCAATGCCCCATGGCGACCTCGCCGCCTTGATACGCCTTCAACTCCGAGACGCTGGTGTTCCGGAAAGTGCGATCGATGATGTGGGCGGTTGCACGCACGCCGATGCCGCGCACTTCTTTTCGCACCGGCGCGAGCACGGTAAGACAGGGCGGCATCTTTCCGCAATCGTTGCAGGAGTCCCGCGCTGACGCAGTGCAAGGCGCGCTCACGGGTCGCTCCGGTTTCGCCTTCATGCTAGCCACTTGCCGTGGCCGAGTTCGCCAAGACCAAGGCAGGAGTCGACGCCTCCGAGAAGAAGACGCTCGGCGAGGGGCTCTTTCGCAAGTGTGACGCGTGCGGGGATGCGGTGCGGAAAGATGACTTCGAGCGCAACCTCGAAGTTTGCCCCGCCTGCGGCTTTCACTTCCATTTGACGGCGGAGCAATGGATCGCTCTTCTTGCCGACGATGGAAGCTGGGCCGCGCTCGACACCGACTTGAGGGCGGGTGATCCGCTCGAGTTCATCGACTCGAAGGCCTATCCGGACCGCGTTGAGGCCGCTCGCACATCGACAGGCGTCAACGATGCCATTCTCGCCGGCACCGCCCGTATCGATGGTCGCGCCGTGCAACTTGGGGTCTTCGTCTTTCGCTTCATGGGCGGCTCCATGGGCTCGGTGGTGGGTGAGGTCGTCACGCGGATGATGGAGCGCGGTACCGAGCATGAGCAGCCGGTCGTGTTGCTTTCCTGTTCGGGCGGGGCCCGGATGCAGGAAGGCTCACTCTCGCTGATGCAGATGGCCAAGACCGTTGCTGCGCGAGGCAAGCTCCGCGATGCGGGTGCACCGTTCATCAGCGTGTTGCTCAACCCGACGACGGGCGGCGTGGCTGCGAGCTTCGCGCTCCAAGGTGACGTCAACATCGCGGAACCGGGCGCGCTGATCGGCTTTGCTGGGCCACGCGTCATCGAGGACACGATTCGCCAGAAGCTCCCCGAGGGTTTTCAGCGCGCGGAGTTTCTACTCGAGCACGGCATGCTCGACATGATCTCCACGCGGCAAGACATGCGAGCCAACATCTCTCGCCTGGTCGAGTACCTGTCAGGGTGACTCGGTACCGCGAGGCGCTTCGTTGGCTTTACGGCCTCGAGTCGCGCGGCATCAAGCTCGGTCTCGATCGCATCGCGGACGCGGCAGAAATGCGCGGCCATCCCGAGCGCGAGACGCGCTTCGTCCATGTCGCAGGGACGAACGGGAAGGGCAGTGTCGCGACGATGATCGAGTCTGTCATGCGAGAGGCGGGCTACCGGACGGGGCAGTTCGCCTCGCCGCATCTACAGAGATATGTCGAGCGTGTGTGTATCGGCGGTCGGCCGATTTCCGAGCGGGAAGCAGCGAATCGCATCGAGGAACTACGTGCGGATGCGCGTCTGCCGCCCCTCTCTTTCTTCGAATACACGACGATGCTTGCGTTCGAAGCGTTTCGCGACGCTCGCTGCGATATCGTGGTTCTCGAAGTAGGGCTCGGAGGCCGGCTCGACTCGACCAACATCGTGACGCCGGAGGTGTCTGTGATCACGAATATCAGCCTCGAGCACCAACGTATTCTTGGAGACACGCTCTCCAAGATCGCACGGGAGAAAGCGGGCGTCCTCAAGCCTGGCGTACCGTGCATCGTGGGCGCGCGGGGCAAGAGCGTGAGGCGCGCGATCAGCACGCGCGCGAGTGCCGTCGGGGCCCCCCTTCGGTGGATCGATCGGGATTTCGAAAGCGCCTGGGATGGGCGTTCCCTTTCGGTGCGTGTCGGTGAGCGGCGGTGGTCCGATCTGCGTCTCGGGCTCCGCGGAGACTACCAAGGCGACAACGCTGCCTGCGTGCTTGCAACCTTGGTCGAGCTGCAGGAACGTGGTTTCGAGATCTCCGACGCGCACGTCCGCTCAGGGTTGAAGCGCGCGAGGTGGCCCGGACGCCTCGAATGGCATCGCGGGCAACCGGCGTTTCTGTTCGACGCTGCGCACAATGCCACGGGTTGCGACACGCTCGCGCGCTATCTCGACGATCTCGAGTTTCCGGGTCGAGTCGTTCTCTTGTTTGGCGCTATGCACGACAAGGATCACCGCCGAATGCTCGCCGCCTTCGATGGACGAGTGGACCGCCGAATTTACGCGGCCCCGGAGCTCGCCCGCTCCGCGCGGCCCGAGCGGCTCGCCAAGATCCGCGAAGGAACCATAGCCCGTAGCACCCGCGATGCGGTCGCCCGTGCGAAGCGCGCAGCCGGCCCAAACGGTCTCGTCGTCGTCGCCGGATCCATCTTCCTACTCGCCGAAGCACGCGCCCTCGTAAAGAACGTCCCCACCGACCCCCCCATCGCGATGTAGGCGCCGGTGTAGGCGCGCGGACAACCGTGCTACACCTCCGCCGATGAGTGTGTTCTTGGATGCTTGTCGGCGGGAGCCGACTTCGTACACGCCGGTTTGGATCATGCGGCAGGCCGGGCGTTATCAGCCCGAGTATCGGGCGTTGCGCGAGCGGGTGAGCTTCATCGAGCTTTGTAAGACGCCGGAGCTCGCCTGCGAGGTGACCGTTCGGGCGGTCGATCAGCTCGGGGTCGATGCGGGGATCATCTTCGCCGACATTCTGTTGATCTTGGAGCCTCTTCAAATCGGCTTCGAGTTCACCGACGACCACGGACCGAAGATCTTGAATCCGATCCGCACCGGAGCACAGGTGGACGCGATTCCGGAGCGCATCGACGCTGCAGGCTCGCTCTCCTACGTGATGGACGCGATTCGCACCACGCGTCCGGAGCTCGATGTTCCGCTCATCGGCTTCGCTGGCGCCCCGTTCACGTTAGCGTCGTACGCGATCGAGGGTGGCGGCTCCAAGAACTACTTCGAGACCAAGAAGCTCATGTACGGCGACGAAGGTCTGTGGAACGCGTTCATGTCCAAGCTTTCGAGCGCCATCGCCGACTACCTGATCGCGCAGATCGATGCGGGCGCACAAGCGGTGCAGCTCTTCGACAGCTGGGTCGGTTGCCTATCGCCGTCCGACTACCGGCGCTACGTCATGCCGCACAGCAAGGCGATCTTCGACAAGCTCCCCAAGGGCACGCCGGCGATTCATTTCGGCACCGGCAACCCGGAGCTCTATCCGGCGATCAAAGAAGCCGGTGGCGACGTGATTGGTATCGACTGGCGTATCTCACTCGATGACGCGTGGTCGGTTCTTGGCGATGACGTTGGCCTGCAGGGCAACATGGACCCGGCTGCGCTCCTCGCATCGACCGATGTGATGCGCGCCCGCGCCTCCGAGGTTCTCGATAGCGCCGCAGGCCGCCCTGGCCATATCTTCAACTTGGGCCACGGCATCATGCCGCAGGCCACGCCCGCCCAGGCGCGCGCCTTGGTCGACCACGTGCATGAGGCCAGCCAGCGCTAGTTCTTCCGAACGCCGATGAAGTGGAACGTGAGCCCAAAGCTGCCCGTTAGCATCTGGCCACTGAGCCACTCCTCTCGTCGGTTGCCTGATGCGTCGTTCCCGCGCATGGCCAACCCGATGTAGGACCAATCGAAGGTTCCGAAGAGCGACATCCAGCGGACGAGCGGAATGCGAAGGCCTACGCCAAACGTCGTGTCCACTCCGCCGTTGCTAGAGTCCGTGAGCATGTACGGGTTGCCGTTGAATATTTGCGCGAAACCGATGTCGATGCGGAACATGATGTG
>JAUXFZ010000351.1 GCA_030622585.1 Myxococcales bacterium | reverse complement strand
GTCTCTCCCGGATGCGACCGCCGGGTCATCGAAGCGAAGAAACGGGTTGGTCGCAAGCTCCCGATCGAGCTGCCCGGGGACCGTGAACTCGCCTGCTTCGCGGGTGGCGACCGCCTCTTGAAGCGCACGCTCGACTTCGGCGTTGCCGGGCTCGATCGCCTTCGCGAATCGAAGGTTGTTGACGGTGTACTCGTGGCCGCACCACAGCTTGGTGCTCGGGGGCAGGGCGCGAAGCTTGTCGAGCGATTTCGACATCATCTCCATCGTCCCTTCGAAGACGCGGCCGCACCCAGCAATGAAGAGCGTGTCCCCGCTGAAGAGGTTGCCGCTGGTGACAAATGCGATCGCGCCGAGAGTGTGGCCCGGGATCTCCATGATGTCGACCGTCGCGCCACCGAACTCGAAGGTGTCGCCACCTGAGAGCGCATCGGTCTGCCGTGGAATTCGCTCATGGTCCGAGTCGTACCGGGACCCCCGAACATGCTCGATGGGACACTCCTCGATCAGCGCCTCGATACCGCCGATGTGATCCCAATGGTGATGGGTCAACCAAATCTCGGTGAGCTTCACGTCGGCCTGATCGAGCGCCCGCAACACGGGGTCGCCCTGCGAAGGGTCGACGACAGCGGCACGGCCGTTCTCGATGACGAGATAGGCGTAGTTGTCGCTCAAGCACGGTACCGGTATCACCTGCATCGCTCGCACGATAGGACCCAACCTACGGAATGACCACCGGAGGCAGCGTGCATTCGCGCCCCTCGGCGATCGGAAGTATACCCAGCCCGTGCATGTAGGGGCCGACGACAGCCTGCGCGCGCAGATCACTGCAAATCTCGCCGCGCACGAACGATCCGTCGAGCCGGACCCGTCTCTTCAGCCGGCCGCGGTCGCGATGACGGTCGTCGCCAATGAGACGGGAGATGCCTGCTTTGTCATCACGCGCCGGGTGTCGAGCCTACGTAACCACAGCGGGCAGTGGGCCCTTCCCGGGGGCCGCATCGATGATGGGGAAGACGCAGCGGGCGCGGCACTGCGTGAGCTCGACGAAGAGGTCGGGTTGTCGTGCTCTGCCGATCGCGTCCTCGGGCTTCTCGACGACTATCCCACGCGCTCCGGCTTCCGGATCACGCCCGTCGTTGTCTGGGCCGGTAGCCACGCCGTCCTCACGCCAAACCCAAACGAAGTCGCCGAGGTACACCGGGTCCCCATCGAAGGGCTCGATGCACCCGGCATTCCGAAGCTGTTCGACCTCGAAGAAAGCGATCGCCCGGTGCTCTCGGTGCGAATCCTCGGCCAAGACATCTTCGCCCCGACGGCCGCCGTCATCTTTCAGTTCCGTGAAGTCGCGATCCACGGCCGCAACACGCGAGTCGCCCACTACGACCAGCCGTTCTTCGCCTGGCGCTAGATCAGGCCTGAGCCTTTCTTGGGGCGACTAGCGCTCGACCGTGACGCCCTTCCAGAAGGCGATGTGATCCTTGATGTTGGCGGCGGCTTCTCTGGGCTCTGGATAGAACCAGGCGGCGTTTTCGTTGCGGTCGCCGTTGACGACGACGTGCTGGTAGCTGGCGGTGCCTTTCCAGGGACAGACGCTCTGGTGTCCGCTCGACTCGAAAAACTGATCTTTGAGGCTGCCGGGTGGGAAGTAGACGTTCCCCTCGACCACTTCGAAATCGTTCGATTCCGCGATCACTTGTCCTTGCCAAATCGCCTTTGCCATGATGCCTCCTGCACCTCGCAACCTAGGGCGTGCTCCCCGGACGTCGACCCTGGTTGACCTGACCGGCGCCGGCCACAGAAACTCGGCAAACGCATGGCCAATCATCTCCAGAACGAAACCAGCCCCTATCTGCTGCAACACGTCGACAACCCGGTCGATTGGCACCCTTGGGGTGAAGGGGCGATGCGGCTCTCGAAAGAGCAGGACAAACCTATCCTGCTGAGCATCGGTTACGCCGCTTGCCACTGGTGCCACGTCATGGCCCACGAATCGTTCGAGGACGAAGCGACCGCCGCGCAGATGAACGCCGACTTCATCAATGTGAAAGTCGATCGCGAGGAGCGTCCGGACATCGACAGCATCTACATGCAGGCCGTCAACGCAATGGTCGGCCGCGGCGGCTGGCCGATGACGGTCTTTCTCACTCCCGACGGCAAGCCATTCTACGCGGGGACCTACTTTCCCAATGAGCCGCGCCACGGGATGCCGAGCTTCAGACAGATCCTCACGGGCGTGACCGAAGCGTGGAACCGTGACCGGGAGAACGTAGTGGGCAGCGCCACCGAGGTCGCCGAACAGCTCCAGTCGCTCTCTGGGGTCGGCTTCGACGAACAGGCCCTCGGCCCGGAGATTTTTAGAGACGCGCTTCGGGGCTTGGGTCGGCAGTTTGATCCTACCTGGGGTGGTTTCGGCAAGGCCCCAAAGTTTCCCCAGCCGATGACGATCGAATTCCTGCTTCGGGAGTCGGTCCGCAGCGAGGACGGCAACGCGCTGCGGATGGCCGAGGCCACCCTTCGAAAGATGGCTGAGGGCGGGATGTACGATCAAATAGGCGGCGGCTTCGCGCGATACTCGGTCGACGATCGCTGGCTGGTCCCGCACTTCGAAAAGATGCTCTACGACAACGCGCAGCTCGCCCGCGTTTATCTTCATGCGTGGCAGGTGACGGGCGACGAGTTCTACCGCCGCATCACGGAGGAAACGCTGGACTACGTTCTTCGGGAGATGCGCGACCCGGATGGCGGCTTCTACAGCAGCCAAGACGCGGACAGCGAGGGCGTCGAAGGTAAGTTCTACGTATGGTCCGCAGATGAAGTTCGCGCAGCGCTCGGCGACGATGCGGACACGTTCATGCGGATCTATGGCGTGTCGGACGAGGGCAATTGGGAAGGTCACAACATCCTGAACCTGCGCCTCCCGGAGGCTCTCGATGGGCGCATCGCTGCAGCGCGGGCAACCCTCTACGATCTACGGTCGAAGCGCATCTGGCCGGGCCTCGACGACAAGATCCTGACTTCATGGAACGGCCTGATGCTAGCGGCATTCGCGGAGGCTGGGCAGGCCCTCCGCCGGCCCGACTACATCGACGCGGCCAAGTCGAACGCGGACTTTTTGCAGCGTACGATGCGGGGCGACTCTGGGCGTCTTTTGCGAACCTGGAAGTCCGGGTCGGACGCGAAGTACAACGCCTATCTCGAGGACTACGCCTACCTAGCCGATGGCCTGCTGGCGCTTTACGAGGCAACGTTCGAGGCGCGCTGGATCGAATGGGCACGCGAGCTTACAGAGCTGATGCTCACCCACTTTCGTGACGAGAAGAACGGCGGCTTCTACGACACCTCCGACGACCACGAGCAATTGATCCATCGGCCGAAAGACCTCCAAGACAACGCGGTGCCAAGCGGCAACTCGATGGCCGCCAGCGTTCTGACCAGGCTCAGCCTACTGATCGGCAACGGCGGCTACTGGCAGATCGCCGAAAAAAGCACCGCGACGATGAGCAAGTTCATGAGTCAGTATCCGTCCGGCTTCGGTCAATGGCTGAACGTCGCGAGCTTCATACTCGGCGAGCCGCGCGAGGTGGCACTCGTCGGCAGCCAAGAACAGCTCGGAGCCTTGCTCGAGGTCGTTCGTGACGGGTATCGGCCGTTTCAAGTGATAGCCGCCGGCGAGGAAGGCGAGGGGGCCTCGCTGCCCCTTCTAGCCGACCGTCCTCTGGTCGACGGGAAGGGCACGGCGTACGTATGCCGCCAGTTCTTGTGCCAGGCGCCCGTGACCGATCCGCTAGCGCTCTCTCGGCAACTCGACCCGAGCTAACCCAACCCTAGCGAGAAGGTGGTTCGTCGATCACGACCGGATTGCGAGGCGGCGCATCGGGCATCCCCGTGGGCGACGGAGCTTCCGCCGGGAGGTCGGGAACAGTCCAGTCGATACCATCATCAGGCTCCCGTGCGATCCCCTCCGCGTTCCCTGTCACTGGCTCTGCCACTGGCTCTGCCACGGTCACTGGCTCTGCCACTGTCGCTGGCGCTGCCACTGTCACTGTCACTGGCTCTGCCACTGTCACTGCTTTCTTCTTCCGCTTCCTCTTCTTCGCCTTCGG
>JAUXFZ010000275.1 GCA_030622585.1 Myxococcales bacterium | reverse complement strand
TGGCTACGATCCGACTTGGTCAGCCCGGCGCTCTTCCGGGCGCTGGGGATCTTCCTGCCACTGATTACCACCAACTGCGCCATCCTCGGGTTGGCGCTCTTTCAGACCAACAAGGGTTACAGCTTCGTGCAGTCCATCGTCTACGCCCTTGGCGCCGGAGCGGGATTCACCCTGGCCCTCGTGCTCATGGCCGGCCTGCGTGAGAAGCTCGAGCTGGCGGAGGTGCCAGACGTGACGAAGGGGACTGCCATGGCCTTGATGATCGCCGGACTGCTTTCGGTGACGTTCATGGGTTTCGGCGGGCTGGGAGGATAGGACCGTGATGCACGACTACATCATCGGTGTCGGGGCCTTCCTGCTCTTGTCCGCGGCGTGGTTCGGCGTGCAGCGGGCGTGGCGCAGCTCCTTTGCCGATGTCGGAGATGACCCCGACGCGCTGGCCGGGCGCTCGCGATGCCACGGCTGCAACGATTCAGAAGATTGCCATCGAAGGCCCGAGAGCGGAGCATGCGAGGCCCAGGAGGAGATGCCATGAACAGTCCGGTTACCCACCTCGAGGACTACGATACCGAGCAGCGGTTCAAGGCCATTGTGGTCGAGAGCGAGAGGATCACGCCGGAGGTGTCCGACATGGAGGTCCGGGAGCTTACCCTGGAGCTCCAGCAGCCCGACTTCGAGCTGCAGCTCGGACAAAGCGTCGGCGTGCTCTCCCCGGGCAACAAGGAGTTCGGGCAGGAGCACCACTTCCGTCTGTACAGCGTTGCCGACCTTCCGGAGCGTGGACGCAGCGGGCTGCCTCGGATCAAAATCGCCGTGCGCCGCGTCAGCTACGTGGACAAGTACAGCGGTGAGGAGTACCCGGGTGTCTCCTCCAACTATCTGTGCGACCTGGTCACCGGCGACATTGTCACCATGGCAGGCCCGTACGGCCTGGCGTTCGAGGTGCCGGAGGAGATGGACGCCAACCTCATCCTCATTGGCACAGGCACCGGCATTGCGCCGTTCCGGGCGTTTGTGAAGCACCTCTACAAGAACGTCCCGGAGTGGAAGGGCACGGTCACTCTCTTCCACGGTGCCCGAAGCGGACTCGAGCTTCTCTACATGAACGACGAGCGGGACGATTTTGCCCAGTACTACGACCGTGAGACGTTCCAAGCGTTCAAGGCGCTCAGCCCCCGCCCGAACTGGGCCGCTCCCATCGATTGGAAGGGCGCTCTTGCCGAGCGCGGCGAGAAGCTGTGGAGCCTGCTCGGGCTGCCGAACACCTACGTCTATGTGGCCGGCCTCGAGAAAATGCGCGGCGAGCTGGATGAAGCATTCGGTGAGATCGCCGGCTCCGAGCAGAAGTGGGCCCGCCGTCAGGCCGAGCTCAGGGCCGGTGGTCGCTGGGTGGAGTTGCTGTATTAGCGACGCCGATCATTCGTCCCAAAGGGTTTGCGGGCTAGGCGAATATTGCCAAGGTTGAAGTCGTGAGCTCGAATCTCATTTCCCGCCCCACAAGCCGGCCCCTCGGGGTCGGCTCTTCTCGTTGACTGCTTCGCGCGGGACCCAGGCCGTTTCCGGCAAAGGCTGGTTCACGATCCTGCGCCGCCACAGTCGCGGATAGCCAATTCAAAACCTGCGGCCCTTCGAGACGGCCTCGAAAACCGTGACGTTGGCCACATGGTTAAGCCGCTGAACGAACGGGTAGCGTAAACCAGAGATTTGGTCCGGACGATTCAGTCCGACTAGCCTGTGCTGTCACCGGATGCTGTTTGCCGGTGCAGCCTGGGCAAGAAGGAACGAGTCGTGCTGTCGAGAACGCGTCTGTTGGTGCTGCTGTGCGTCGCCGCCTGTAGTTCGTCCCACCGAGGGCCGACCATGGTGGCCGACGGGCGCCGCACTGAAAAGACCGACTCCTCCGCGGAGCTGTCCGAAGACCTGGTGCGGTTTTCCACGGCGGTGATTGGGGCACTCGGCGACGAGGCCAGGAAACCGCCCGCAAGCAACAGCTACAGTCACCAGAGGTTACTTGGCCCGCGAAGGCGGCTCGGTGAGCCACAGGTCCAACTGGAGTCGACGGACGCCCACCCCCTCCTCGCGTCGACTGACTGCTCCGGTTGGCTGAGCTTCGTGGTGAACACGGTGTCCCCTCTGCATGAAGCTGTCTTGCAAGCCCAGCGACGGCAGGACGAGCACAACCGCGTCTACTCGGAAGCCTTCGCGCTCCGGGAAAGCCTGAGACCCTGGTCGCGCGCATTCGTCGTGACGCAGTACCTTCGGAGTAGTGAAGCACCCGCGACCGGCTTTGAGAACGTGTCGAGCTTCGAGGAATTGCGGCCGGGCGACATCGGTGCGTACGCCACGGGGCGCTACGCCAAGCCGTCGGATGACAGCCGCCCGACGCCCCGCGACACCGGCCACGTCTTCATCGTTGCGGGCCGGCCAAGCCTGGTAGATCCCGACACGAAGAACTACGACGGTCGCGGGACGCTCGTCGTGGACGCTGCAAAGGTCATCGCGGTACCGGTCGTCGACTCGAGCGCGACTCTTCATTTTGACCCCGATTCGCGTAAGAACGACGACGGTCGCTACACCCTACCGAAGGACCCTCCGCACTCCCGAGCCAAGCCCGGCGGTGTGGGTACGGGCACGATTTGGTTCGCCTTGAGCAAAGAGGGGCGCGTTCTCCAGAGGCGCCTCGGCCCCCAGCAAAAGTATCGTCCGGTGTTGGCGCGAGCCGCTCGCCTGAGCGGGCGCATTGCTCTCGATGAGGTGACTCTCGACGGTGGCGGCGCGCTCTTGGTCCGGGTGTTCGGCAACTCTCCCTCCGAGTTCGACGGCGCCTCCTACGGGGACGCGCCGATCCACCTCAGCGGAGAGGGCGGTCTTCGCCTCGCCGGCGGACGACTGGTCCTGAACGGGGACAACGATTTCTCCGGGGGGGTGACAGTGCAGTCTGCAGATCTGATCGTCACCTCCTCGACGGGCCTAGGTGTGGGCGACGTGACCGTACGCGGCGGGTCGCTGACCTTGCACAAGCCGGCGATATCGGAGTCCGCCACATTGAACGTCGTCGATGACCTCACCGAAGGGGCGATACGTCTCGACTTCAAGGGCCGCAACCTCGTACGAAACCTTCGAATCGGAGGCGAGCTACACCGCTGCGGCACCTGGGGAGGACCCGATTCCGGGGCCATGTTCATCGACCCGGTGTTCTCGGGCCGAGGCGTGCTCGAACTCTCCGCGAAGCCGCTCGAGGCGTGCGCATCGGCTCCGGAAAAATCCCCAGTGCGCCGGGCACGGGGGCGCGCTTCGTCGACACCGCGCGCTGGCAGTCTCTGACAGAAGGAGCGAGTGCATGAACTCGCTTGCCAACTGCACAGTCCTCACCACCGAGCACCCACTTGCGGGGACGGAGGCGGTCTTTTCACCGCTGCGCCCGTCGGCCGCCGTGTCGACGTTCCACCCAACCTTCCCCTTTGCCCAGGACCCCTCCGAACGGCACGCAACGCCACGGGACACGTTGTGGTTGATGTTGTTGAATTTCCCGAATGGTGTTCGAGGCTAGAGGAATATTGCCAAGGTTGAAGTCGTGAGCTCGAATCTCATTTCCCGCTCCAGAAGCCGGCACCGAGGGGTCGGCTTTTTTCGTTGCGGCGGGTAAGAAGGTTTCGTGCTCCTACTATGAGCCCTCGATGGTCTCGGCCTTCTTCGTGGAGACTTCGTACTCGACCTCCGTCTTCAGCTGAAACGCGCTGTCGAGTTCGATGCTCTCGGTGCCTGCGCCCGCCTTCACGGTTAAGACCTCCTCCGACCGACCCTCAACGCGTGCGCTGCTCTCGAGCGCGTTGAGGTCGAGGATGACCTCACCCCGGGCGCTCATCGAAAGCGACTTGAGTGCGAATTCTACGCCCTCTTCCACGAAGGTCAGAGTCTGCTGAGGCGCGGTCTGCACCATCTCGATGTTGAGCTTCAGCTTGTCATCCGCGTAGCCGATGAGCGTATATCGGTCGATCTGCTGTATTTCGAACCCGTAGACCTTGAGCTGCTTGCGTGCTTCCCAACGGGCGTCAAGCCCGACGGGCTCGGCGGGCAGAATGACCCGCGTGAGCGATGTGCGCGCTTGGACGATCGTCATGAGCAGGCGGATCGGCACATTCGCATTCTTCGCGGCCTGGTTGAGCTCGCTGCGTTGCACGATGCCGAGATCGTCGATTTCGATCCAACCCCCTACGTCCTCGAGCAGCGCGGCGCTCCTGTTAAAGTCACGCTCGGCCTCGGGATCGACTCCCGGAGGCACGATCGCTTCGGCCTTGACGATCCGGATGTCAAAGCGCGCGTTACCACTCGGGAGCTTGATTGCAGGACCGGAGGAGACGACGAACCGAAAGCCGGGACTACTGGTGAGTTCCTCGCCTGCGCTCGTCGTGGTTGCCATCGACGAAATCGTGATCTCCGTGGTCGAGGTCGCCATGGAGCCGTCTTCGATCGCGTAGCGCAGGAGACGCCTCGGCAAGGTGCCATATTCGAGCACCAGCGCTGACTCGACCTTCGCGTCTTTCGCAGTATCGGACTTGCATCCGTGGAGGACGAGTAACCCGCACAACACGATCGACGCACGCAGCAACGCTTGCTTGGTCATCACCTCTCCTTTCATCGAACCCGACGGCACCGTCCGTACGGCCGCAGCCGATCTAGCTTGATTTCTGGCTGCACTCAACCACGGAACGCGTCAGGGTGGAGCGAATCGACAGCGCGTAGATGGACCCATCGCTTCCATCGGATCGTCACCAACGCATCGAACG
>JAUXFZ010000501.1 GCA_030622585.1 Myxococcales bacterium | reverse complement strand
GGCAGCTCGTCTCCGGGAATGTGGACGTGTTCGAGCGGCGTGACCTCGTTGGGCGGTTCAGGAAGCGGATCGGCGTTCTGCGAGCCGGCAACGTCGGCAGCTGCGCTTTGTTGGAGCGCGCCGCTCGTGATGAGCTCCCGGTAGGTTGCCTGGTCCAAGTAGGGTTTGAGCATCGCCGGCACGTGCAGCATCCGGACGCCGGGCTCGGCGGCCTGCGCATGAACGGCCTCCGCTGCGGCCGTGAGGATGGGGTCGGTGGCAAGCGCCGGCTCCGCGTCAAGCAATGCGGCAAGCGGATCGGGGGCCGGCACCGGAATCTGAGTCGTCGGCGCTGCGGGGGCCGCCCCCCGCAGGGGCATGTGTGGCGCCTCCTCCTCGCCGTACAGCTTCGGCAGAAGGAAGTCGATCTCGATGCCTCGGCGCGCCAGGGCGGTCGTCAGCCCTTCGCAGGCTGTCCCGAGCCCGCCGCTGATATGGGGAGGATACTCCCAGCCGAGCATCAGGACTCTCATGGGCTCGCCATCTTCGCGACCCTGAGCACCTCCGAAACGCTCCACGCTTGCGCGGGCGCGCCTCCGGGACGGTGGGGCGCGTCCCCGTCAAATACTTCACCGATCTGCCCGATGCAGCCTTCCGTTCGGAAGTGCGCGCAAAGGGCTGCGAGTACGGGCATCATTTCTTCCGTTGCTGCATCGGGACCCTCGATAGCCTCCACGGCATCGGCATAGAGCCCGAGAAGCCATGGCCAGACCGTTCCCTGATGATAGGCCCGATCCCGTTCGGCCTGTCCGCCGCGGTAGAACCCTTGGTACGCCGGGTCGTCGGGCGAGAGCGTCCGCAAACCCACCGGGGTGAGGAGCTTGTCGCGCACTGCCGCGAGCGCCTGCTTCCTGTGGGCCCTGCCGATCGGTACGCCGGGTAGCATGAGAGCCCACAGCTGATTGGGTCGCAGTTGTCCGTCGGGGTGGTGTCCATCGTGCGTGTCGGTCAAGAAGCCCTGATCTTGGAGCCAGAACTTTTCCTCGAAATGATCGGATAGTTTCTTCGCCGTTTCGCCCCACTTTTCGACGAACTCCGGCCGAAGCTTCTTTGCCCATCGAAGGGTGGTCCCCAGTCCGGACAACCAGAGGGCGTTGAGGTCGACGGCATAGCCCTGACGGGGGGTCACCGGCCAACCGTCCACGAGCGCATCCATCCAGGTCAGCGCCCAAGGTCCGTGATCGACGAACAGGAAACCCTGCGCATCGACATGCACGCGCGGGTCCGCCCCGTCTCCGATTCGGTCGATCAGGTCGAGGCACGCCTCTTGGAGAGTGGTGATCCGGCGGCTTCGCGTCCGTTTTGCGGTGAGCGCGGTCGCTCGGATGAAAAGAAGCGAGGCGTCGAGCGACTCGGCGTTCGACGGCACGTCGCCGCTTCGCGGGATATTGGGGACCAAGCCGTTTTCGAGGCGGTTCGCCAGCGACTCGAGAACTCCGAGTGCCTTGTCGACTTCGTCTCGGGCCAAACAGAGGCCGGGCAGGGCGATCAAGGTATCCCGCGCCCATTCACCAAACCAGGGATACCCGGCGATGACGCCGGTGCGCTTGCCTCCGAAGTCGACCAAATAGGCATCGGCCGCGTCGTCGAGCTCCTTTACGAAGGATCGGTGTGAGCTCAGCACCGAGCTGAGCACTTGGGGGCAGTGGCTGGCGGCTGGCGTCGTTCCTAGCCGGATGCAGAAGGCACCGTCGTGCTTGAGGGTGAGGCGAAACTCACCAGGTGTGAAGAGGTCCTCTGCGTCGTCGTAGCCGCGCTCACGTTCCCATTCGTAGTGAACCCCCTCGTACCAGTGGCCGTCCGCCCGGAACGTGCCCGAAGCGCCGTGCAGGCTCGTGATCAATGGCGGAACGTCTTTGTAGGGGTGCATGAGCACGCGAAGCGATTCGCGGTCCTCGATGTCGATTTCTCCGTTCATGAACGGGTTGGCGAACGTCAGCTCGTGAATCGGACGGCATCGGATCAGCGGACGAAGCCTCAAGTGGACGGGCTTGGTCAGCCCCTCGATCGAGTACCGAACCCAGACCGCGTCGGCGTGATCCTCGAGCCAAAGTTCGCGAGTCACCGTGAGCCCGAAGAGCTGGTAGGTCCAACGGGGTAGCGGCTCGAAGCGGGTAAGATAATCGACGCCGTTTGGCTCGATTGCATTGCCCCAATTGTAGCTGTGTAGGGCGATCGTCTCGTCACCTACCTCGAACCACTCCTCTACCTCGGCGACCATGTTGAGTGGTTCGCCGATGCCCGGCTCGCGGACGGTGAGAAGACCGTGGTACTTGCGGCGAGGGCGACGATCGATGGTCCCCATTGCAAACGATCCGCCTGCGTTGCTCGTCAACCACTCAGCGTCAGGCCCAGTCGACACGGTCGACGCCGCAGCGCCGTCTTCTTCGCTTCCCGGCGCTCTCGTGAGCAGGCGCACCCCGGATGCGCTCTCGGAACGGGACGGAAACCAACTCGGCAGAATCACAGTACACTCCCCCTAGGCCCAAAGTCGAGGTTGGGCTGAACGTCCCCTTTAAGCAGGAGGCGTGCCAAAGTCTGACATCGATACCGACGTCGTTCCGTCACAACTCGTCAACAATATCATCGTTCGGGCGCAACATATGCGGGCATGGGGGGGCCGTTGCGCAACCAATGCGCGCTGACTCTAGACCCGCGCGTCGTACCAAGCGCGCTCGAGCGCTTCTTGGTCGTCGGGGTGCGCAATCGAGATGAGCAATTGAGCGCGCTCGTTGAGTGTTCTTCCGTAGAGGTCGACGGCGCCGTTCTCGGTGATGATGAAGCGAACGTGTGCCCGCGTCGTGACGACGCCGGCGCCCGGGC